>JAKAHP010000249.1 GCA_021825505.1 Pseudomonadota bacterium | reverse complement strand
TGGCGCTTCCACTCGGCCAGCGCCCAGTTGTAGGCGAAACGCGCAACGCCGCACGCGCGAGCGAAGTAGGTCGCCTGCGCGTTGCTCGGGTCAAGCGCGATCTTGTGCGCGAGGATCATGCCGCACCCTCCACCACGCTGCACACGGCGTCGACGAGCTTCTGGTTTTTGCGAGAACGGCTTCCGTACAGAGGCGCCGAGAAGACCCGTCATAGCGCCAGCGACCACCTGCTGTGCGCCCGTCGGGCACAAGCCGACCTGCGCGCTCCCAGCGGCGCAGTGTCTGCGCCGAGACGCCAAGCGCTTCGGCAGCTTCATGGATCGGGACGAGCTTGTGAGACATGCTCAATCTGTATATGACCGCGCAACTATGCGCAAGTCTTTAGCAAGCAGTTAGAAACCCTTGTGCGCGCATGCCTGCCCGAAAGCCGACGCGGCTAGAATCAGTGCCATGAAATCCGCCTTCGCCGTCGCCCTCATACCCGCCTGCCTGCTGCTGGCGCCGCTGGCGGCGCACGCCGCGGGCGCGGCACCGGCGGCCCCTGCGGCGCAGGAGGCGCCGACGCCGAAATATTCCGAGCCCGTCGTGCACGAGCGCGTCACGCGGGATCGCTCGGTCAGCATCCACGAGCAGCAGGTGCGCGGCGCGACGACCTCGATCGAGGTGCAGCCCCTGCACGGCGGCGCGCCCTACCACGTGGTGCCGCCGGCCAATGCCCCGGGCAACGACCCGGCGCATATGCAAGGCAGCGCGCAATGGACCATCGGCGTCTTCAAATGACGTCCGCGAACCGGCCGCGACGTCGGCCCTGAACGTCCCATGGCTGTTTTCACCCCCCTCGACGCGCAGGAGGTCGGCCACTTCCTGTCCGGCTTCGACCTCGGCGAACTCACCGATCTGCAGGGCATCGCATCGGGCATCGAGAACACCAACTATTTCGTCGACACGACGCGCGGTCGCTACGTGCTGACGCTGTTCGAGCGTCTGGACAGGCAGCAGCTGCCGTTCTACCTGCAGCTGATGCACCACCTGGCCGCGCATGCGATCCCGGTGCCCGACCCGCTGGCCGATCGCCACGGACGCGTGCTGCACCAGCTCAAGGGCAAGCCGGCGGCGCTGGTCACGCGCCTGCAGGGGCGCAGCGAGCTGCAGCCGACCCCGGAGCACTGCGCCCAGCTCGGCGCCTGCCTGGCGCGCATGCACCTGGCCGCGGCCGACTTCGCACCGCGGCAACCCAATCTGCGCGGGCTGGCCTGGCAACGCGAGCTGATGCCGCGGCTGCTGCCGCTGCTGCAACCGGAGCAGGCCGCGCTGCTGCGCGCCGAAGTGGCGCACCAGATCGCGCTGCAGGCCGGGCCCGACTACGCCGCGCTGCCGCGCAGCGCGGTGCACGCCGACCTGTTCCGCGACAACGCGCTGTTCGACGACGGCCGCCTGTCGGGGGTGTTCGACTGGTATTTCGCCGGAGTCGACACCTGGATCTTCGACCTCGCGGTCGCGCTCAACGACTGGTGCATCGAACTGGCCAGCGGCGTGTTCGACGCCGCGCGCCACGACGCGCTGCTCGAGGCCTACCAGCAGGTGCGGCCGCTGCAGCCGCTCGAATGCGCGCTGCTGCCCGACGCGCTGCGCGCTGCAGCGTTGCGCTTCTGGGTGTCGCGCCTGGCCGACCTGCACCTGCCGCGCGACGCCGCACTGCTGCAGCCGCACGACCCGACCCATTTCGAGCGCGTGCTGCGCGAGCGCGCACTGCAGGCGGCCTGAGACGATGCTGCTGCGTACCGTTGCGGCCCGCGAGGGTCTGTCGTGGGTCAAGCAGGGCTTCGTCTGGCTGTTCAGACAGCCGTGGCGTGCGCTCGCGCTGGTCGGCTGTTACGTACTGGCGGTCGCGTTGCTGACAAAGGTGCCGGGTCTCGGTGGCCTGCTGCCGCTGTTCGCGGGGCAAATCGCCACCGTCGGCTTCATGGCCGCGTCGCGCGCGATCGAGCGCGGCGCGCCGTTCAGCCCGCTGCTGCTGCTCGACGGGCTGCGCGCGCCGCGCCCGCGCGTGCACAACCTGCTGCTGCTGGCGCTGCTGTACGTCGGCGCTGTGGTCGCGGTGCTGCTGATCGGCTCGCTGCTCGACGGCGGCATGCTGCTGCGGCTGCTGCTGTTCGGCACGATGCCGTCGACCAAGGTGCTCGACGACGGCTCGCTGCGCCAGGCCGCACTGCTCGCCAGCGGCGCCTACATCCCCCTGTCGGCGGCGTTCTGGCTCGCGCCGGTGCTGGTCAGCTGGTACGGCATGGGGCCGTGGCAGGCGCTGTTCACCAGCGCGGTGATCGTCGTGCGCAACCTGCCGGCATTCTTCGTCTACGCGACACAGTGGTTCGCCCTGTTCGTCGGCGTTCCGCTGCTGCTCGGCCTGCTGGCGACCCAGGCCGGAGCCAGCGACCCAGAGTCGACGCTGATCGGACTGCTGGCGGCGAGCGTGCTGATGCCGGCTTTCATCCTGTCCTTCTACGCCAGCGCGCGCAGCCTGCTGCCGCAGGACTGAGCGCCTGGATCGCGGCCTGCGGCCACGGCCGCCCGCGCGCGCAACACCACGCGCCCGTCACGAAGGTGGAACACCCTGTAACGCCCCACGCCGGCATCCGGATTGGAATGGTGTGCTCGCGTTGAATTTCCCGCGACTGCCCGCGGAGTAACTGGGCGTACGCAATAAATTCGCGTAAAGAAAAGACGCTGAGGAGCATAAATGCGCTCCGTCGGCGAGGCTTTGCATGGGCCGCCCGCGAGCGCCACAATGGGCTCACAACCTGCTTCAAAGGCCGAAAATGACCACACTCAATTTAGCGATATATCGCAACGCGATAATCCTGCTGTTCACGATCGCCGCCAACCTGCTGTTTCACGCCGCGCAAGCGGGCCCCCGGTACGGCGGTGGCTATGTGGTCATCGGCTGGAATGTCGTGAGTCGCTCCTGCCTTGCTGGGGGCGGCGCCCAGGAAAGCATCACCTACAAAGTCGGCGACCATCGCTGGCTGTGGACGGCATCGGCCCACTACGACGCGCAAGGAAATTGGTTGCACAACGTCAACACCGTTGAATCATTTCCAAAAAGTTCGGGTTGGCAGGATAGCTGGCGATCGCGCGCTGGGCATTTTGGTGAATTCTGGTATGGGCAGGTCGTCGGTTACCACTGGACCAAAATCGAGGGCGCCGACTGGTTGCTGGCAAAGACATTTGCAACCGACTGCAATATCGGCGCAGAGCCGCCTGATGCTTGAAATTGCGAGGAATAACTCATGAACTCGAAAATTTTGCTATTTTTCCTCGCCTTGACCTGTGCCGTGCCGAGCGCACACGCGCAGGCGCCCGACGCCCTCTCGCCGGTGGTTCCGCTGCGCAACGCACCGCCCGGGGTCGACCCGGCGCTGGGCGTGATCCCGGGCCACGCGATCATGGTCTCGATCGACGACCTGCCGGCCCACGCGAAGGCCGACGCGATGCGCGACCTGCGCGACAACGAGCAAGGTTATACCGTGGTGTCCGACGCGTGGATCGCCGATGCGCTGAACTACGAAAAGGCCCTGCTGCCTCCCGGGGACAAATCCGCGCTCCTCGGCGCGCTGCGCATCGATCCGGCGCGCACCGGACTCGCGCGCATGGCCTTCGTCGGCACGATCGCCGAGATGAAGCTCGACGGGCGCACCGTGATGGCCAAACGCGTGTTCAAACGCGCCGACGGTGTCGTGCTGTTCGTGCAGGAATGGCAGTTTGCCGAAGCCGGCGGCGCGATCCTGCGCATCCGTGAACTGCAGAACGCCAAGGTGGGGCGCCACCTCGCGCGCCTGATGGTCGAGCGCGCGCCCGGCGGCGCGAGGCGCACCGAGCTGATGTGGACCGACGAGCGCACCGCCTACACCGTCGACGTGTTCGACGACGTCGACAGCGCGAAGGCGCGCGCCGCCGGCTACGACCGCCAGTGGCTGCTGCAGTTGGCGGAGAGCTTCGGCACCTGAGATGTCTGCGCGGCGCGCCAGCCGCGCCACGCTCGACCCGCGCCATACGACGACGAGCTGACGACATGAGAACACGACCCTTGCTTCTCGCGGGGCTGGGCTTCCTGGGTTTGGCAAGCTTCGCGCTCAACCCCGTGGCCCAAGCCGACTCACCGCTGAGCGTGGCGCGACCACTCTTGATCCCCGCTCCGATCGACAGCGCCCCTGAGCACGCCACGATGCCGTTTGCACCGACCGCCGACATGCTCGCCGAGGTTCCGCCCGGAACACCCGGCAAGGTGATTGCGCTCAAGCGCCTCTCGTTCATCAGCCTGCGCGACCTGCCGGCGCCGATGCGCCAGATCCTGGACGAAGGCCTCGACGCCCAGGATCCAGCGCGAGCCAGCGTGGCCGAGGATGCCGCGGGGTGGCCGCTTGATGTCGCCGCGCTGCAGCAGAACGCCGCAAGCGCCGGGCAGCTCGAAGTCAAGCCGCGCGACCTTGCCGGCAGCGGCTTTGCCGCGATGCGCTTTCTCGGCTGGCCGTTCGACGATGCGCGCGCCGGTGCGAGCGTTTTGTCGCTCGAGCGCTACTTCGCAGGCGACGACGGCGCGACGGTCGTGCT
>JAKAHP010000248.1 GCA_021825505.1 Pseudomonadota bacterium | reverse complement strand
GGGCGCGACGCTGGGCGTGACGCTGAACGCCCGCCCGGCCGCGGCGCGCGCGACCCGGCACCGGCCCGCCGACGCCGTCGGCCTGCTGTACGACGCCACGCTGTGCATCGGCTGCAAGGCCTGCGTCAACGCGTGCAAGGTGGCCAACGACCTGCCGGCCGAATTCTCGACCCCGGACCACTTGTGGGACACGCCGCTCGACACCTCGGCGACGACCTACAACGTGATCAAGGTCTACCGCAACGGCACGATGGCGCACAAGGATCAGGAGGTCGACGGCTACGCCTTCATGAAGGTCTCGTGCAACCACTGCGCCGATCCGTCGTGCGTGTCGGCGTGCCCGGTCGGCGCGATGCACAAGGACCCGCACACCGGCATCGTCGGCTACGACCCGAACCGCTGCATCGGCTGTCGCTACTGCGTCGCGGCATGTCCGTTCGGCATTCCGAAGTACCAGTACGACTCGCCCACCGGGCAGATCGGCAAGTGCCAGCTGTGCCGCCACCGCATGAAGGACGGTCATTACGCCGCCTGTGCCGAGGTCTGCCCGACCGGCGCCACGCTGTTCGGCCGCACCGACGAGCTGCTCGAGGAGGCGCACCGCCGCCTGGCCTTGCCTGCGGGGTCGCCGACCACGTTCCCGCGCGGCCGCCTCGGCGGGCCCGACGCGAGCTACCCCGGGCACACCGGCCATTACCTGCAGCACATCTACGGCGAGAAGGAGTACGGCGGCCTGCAGCTGCTGCGCCTGTCTGCCGTGGACTTCCACAAGGAAGGACTGCCCAAGCTGGGCGACACCTCGTCGGCGGCCGAGTCGGAGACGCTGCAACACACGCTGTACCGCCACATGGCGATGCCGATCGGCGTACTCGGCGTGATGCTCTACGCCGCCAAGCGCAACGTGCACACCGACGATGACGACGACGAGCACCGCGGTCAGGACGACGCCGAACCCGGCGACGCGCAGCGCGATGCGCCGAAGCAGGCCAGCCGCAACCCCGGCGAGGAGGACGACCATGATGCATGACGGCAAGCCGGCCGCGGTCGGCGGCGAGTTGCTCAACGCGGTGACGGTGATCTGTGGCGTGCTGATCGCGATCATGCTCGCGGTGCTGGCCGTGCGCTTCGTGTTCGGCCTCGGCGCGGTGACCAATCTGAACAACGGCTACCCCTGGGGCATCTGGGTCGTGGTCGACGTGGTCATCGGCTCGGCCTTCGCTTGCGGCGGGTTCTCGGTGGCGATGCTGGTCTACATCTTCAACCGCGGCGAGTACCACGCGCTGGTGCGCCCGGCGCTGCTGGCGTCGCTGTTCGGCTACACGCTGGCCGGGGCCGGGGTGATCTTCGACCTCGGGCGCTGGTGGAACTTCTGGCACATCTTCGATCCGGCCTACGCCAACCCGAGCTCGGTGATGCTCGAGGTCGCGCTGTGCATCTCGGCCTACATCGTCGTCATGTGGATCGAGTTCTCGCCCACCTTCCTCGAGCGCTTCGGTCGACACCGGGCGCGCTCGCGGCTGCAGCGCGTGCTGTTCGTGTTCATCGCGCTCGGCACCGTGCTCCCGATGATGCACCAGTCGTCGCTCGGCACCATGCTCGTCGTGATGGGGCCGCGCGTCGATCCGCTGTGGCAGACGCCGCTCAACCCGCTGCTGTACCTGCTGTCGGCGATCGGCACCGGCTACGCGGTCGTGCTGTTCGAGAGCTGCGTGGCGTCGGCGGCGTATCGCCGGCGCCTGGAGACGCACTTGCTGACGCCGCTGGCCAAAGTGATGCTGGGCATGATCGGCGCCTATCTGGCGGTGCGGCTGGGCGACCTGCTGGTGCGCGGCGTGTTCGCCGAGGCGCTGCGGCCGACGCTGCGCGCGGCGATGTTCTGGCTCGAGACCGCGTGCTTTGTCGCGCCGCTGCTGCTGCTGCGCACGGCGGCGCTGCGGCGCCGGCCGGCGCGTCTGTTCCTGGGCGGCGTCGCACTGATGCTCGGCGCCTCGCTGCTGCGCATCGACGGCTATCTGGTCGCGCGCATCGTGCCGGGCTTCCACTACTTCCCGTCGTCCAGCGAGCTCATGGTGACGCTGGGCATGTTCGCCATCGAAGTGCTCGGCTACATCGTCGTCACCCGTCGCTTCCCGGTGCTGCCGCGCGAAGCGGCGAGCCACTGATTTCCCGGAGACCTACCCATGACACGCGTCACCATCGATCCCATCACGCGCATCGAAGGCCATTTGCGCATCGACGTCGACGTCGAGGGCGGCAAGGTCGCCAAGGCCTGGTCCTCGGGCCAGATGTGGCGCGGCGTCGAGCTGATCATGCTCGGGCGCGACCCGCGCGACGCCTGGGCCATCACCCAGCGCATCTGCGGCGTGTGCACGACGGTGCACGCGATCGCCTCGGTGCGTGCGGTGGAAAACGCGCTGCAGCTCGAGGTTCCGGTCAATGCGCAGTACATCCGCAACATGATCATCCTCGCGCACGCGGTCCACGACCACATCGTGCACTTCTACCACCTGTCGGCGCTGGATTGGGTCGACGTCACCAGCGCGCTCAAGGCCGATCCCGACAAGACCGCAGCGCTGGCGCAGAGCCTGTCGAGCTGGGAGCTCAACGACCGCCAGGTGATGCGCTCGACGCTCGAGCGCCTGAAGACCTTCGTCAACGGCGGCCAGCTCGGCATCTTCACCAACGGCTACTGGGGCCACCCGGCGATGAAGCTGTCGCCCGAGGTCAACCTGATGGCGGTGGCGCACTATCTGCAGGCGCTCGACGTGCAGCGCCAGGCCAACAAGGTGGTGTCGATCCTCGGCTCGAAGACCCCGCACATCCAGAACCTCGCGGTCGGCGGCGTCAGCAATCCGATCAACCTGGACTCGCCCGAGACGCTGACCCTGGAGCGCCTGATGGCGGTCAAGGCGCACATCGACAAGCTGAACGACTTCGTCAAGAACGTCTACCTGGTCGACGTCGCCGCGATCGGCGCGATGTACCCGGAGTGGACCACCTACGGCGCCGGCGTCACCAACTACCTCAGCGTTCCCGACATCCCGCTCGACAGCAAGGGCACGCGCTTCGCGTTCCCCGGCGGCTTCATCCCCGGCGCCGACCTCAAGCAGCACAAGACCATCGGCAGCTTCGACGATCCCTACTGGGCCAAGGGCGTGGAGGAGGCGGTCAAGCATTCCTGGTACAGCTACGACACCCAGGGGCCGCTGCACCCCTACCAGGGCGAGACGCGCCCCGATTACACCGACTTCCAGGACGACGCCAAGTACTCCTGGCTCAAGTCGCCCACCTTCTACGGCAAGGTGGCGCAGGTGGGCCCGCTGGCGCAGGTGCTCAACATGCTCGCGGCCGGCTACGCCCCGGCGCAGCGCTACGCCGAGCAGACGCTGCAGAGCGTGGCCGCGATCGGCCACGTCAAGGTCGGGCTCGACGCGATGCACTCGACGATCGGCCGCCATGCGGCGCGCGCGATCGCCTGCGCGATCAAGACCGACCACCTCGCCGAGCAGTGGCAGCTGCTGATGGACAACATCGGCCGCGGCGACTACCAGACCTACAACCACCCGGTGTTCCCGAAGGGCGAGATCATGGGCGTGGGGTTCCACGAAGCGCCGCGCGGCGCGCTGTCGCACTGGGTCGTGATCGACGGCGGCAAGGTGCGCAACTACCAGTGCGTGGTGCCGTCGACCTGGAACGCCTGTCCGCGCAACGAGGCCGACGAGCCCGGCCCCTACGAGGCCTCGCTGCTCGACAACCCGGTGGCCGAGCCCGACAAGCCGCTGGAGGTGCTGCGCACCGTGCATTCCTTCGATCCCTGCATCGCCTGCGCGATCCACATGACCGACGGCGACGACGCCTACACGGTGCGGGCCTGCTGAGTCACTGCGATGCGTGCGATCGTTCTTGGAATCGGCAACACCATCCTCAGCGACGAGGGCGTGGGGGTGCGCGCGGCGCTGGCGCTGGAGCAGCGCTACGACATGCCCGACGACGTCAGCGTGGTCGACGGCGGCACCGCCGGCATGGAGCTGCTCGACCTCATCGCCGGGGTCGACCTGCTGATCGTGCTCGACACGGTCAAGACCGGCGGCCCCGCCGGCAGCATCGTGCGCCTGAGCGCCGAGCATGTGCCGGTGTTCTTCCGCAAGAAGCTGTCGCCGCATCAGATCGGGCTGTGCGACGTGCTCGCCGCGCTCGAATTCAGCGGCGGCCTGCCCGCCGAAGTCATCGTGCTCGGGGTCGAGCCGGGCACGCTGGAGCTCGGCACCGAGCTCACCGACACCGTGCGCCGGCGCGTGCCGCGGCTGGTCGAGCTGGCCGCCGGCGAGCTCGCCGCGCGCGGCATCGCGCTGCGCCCACGCGCGGCGGCGCACTGAGCGCGAGGCGCTGCCGATGTGCATCGCGCTGCCCCATCGCGTCCTGCGCGTCGACGGCGACGTCGCGCTGATCGAGCAGGACGCGCAGCCCTGCGCGGTCAGTCTGCTGCTGCTGGCCGAGACGGTCGAGGTCGGCGACTACCTGCTGCTGCAGGCCGGCGGCTTCGCCGTCGCGCGGCTCGACGCGGCCACCGCGCAGCAGCGCCTGCGCGAGCTGCGCGCGCTGCTGGCCGCC
>JAKAHP010000015.1 GCA_021825505.1 Pseudomonadota bacterium | reverse complement strand
CGGCGTCGATCAGCAGCACGCGCTTGGTCTGCGCGTGCGCCAGCGCCAGATTGGCGGCGAAGGTGGTCTTGCCCTCGCCGGGCAGCGACGAGGTGATGACCACGACCTTGTGCGGCTGGTCGATCGCCGAAAGCAGCACCCCGGTACGCGCGGTGCGCACCGCCTCGGCGAACTGCGAGCGCGGCTCTGCCAGATAACGGCGCCCGATGTGGTCGCGATCCTTGAGCAGCGGCAGCGTGGTCAGGATCGGCTGGCCCAGGCGCAGGCCGACTTCCTCGGTGCTGCGCACCGTGGTGTCGAGGCGCTCGAGCAGCAGCGCCACGGCGATGCCCAGCAACAGCCCGAGCACCGCCGAGACGAGCACGATCTGCTTCTTGCGCGGGCGCACCGGAACGGACGGTGGAACGGCCTGGTCGACCACGCTGGCGATCGGCTTGGTCAGGTCGGTCGCCGCACTGGTTTCCTTGAAACGCTGCAGGAACAGGTCGTAGACCTGCTGGTTGGTCTGCACGTCGCGCTGAAGGTCGGCGAGTGCGAACTGCTTCTCGTTGGCCTGGCGAATGCTGCCCTTGACCTCGGACACCGCGCCCGACAGCGCCTGCACATTGGAGCGCGCCTCGTTGTAGGTGTGCTCGATGCTCGCGACGACGATCGCGATCTGGTGCTTCAGATTGTCCCTGGCCTGTTGCAGTTCGGCCTGCGCCTGGATCATCGTGATGAACTTCGGTCCATAGCGCTTCGACAGCTCGGAGACCTTCTGCTGCTTCTGAGCGACGACCTGTTCGAGCTGCGCCACCACCGGATCGCGATTCACCATGGGCAGCGAATCCAGTGAAGTCCCGCTGCTCTGCGCGTTGCGGATCTGCTGGTAGGCGCTGCTCGCTTCGGCCAGCTTCATGCGCGCCGTGACCAGATTCGTGACCAGCCCTTCGAGCTGGTTGCCCGATCCGCTGAGCGCGTTGCCGTTGACTTCGATGATGTTCTGCTGGTTGCGGTAATCCTGCAGTTTCTGCTCCGACGCCTCGAGCTTGGCCTTCAGCCCGGACAGATGGTCGTTCAGCCAGGCATTCGCCTCCTGCGTCATCTGGAACTTGTTTTCCATGTCGTTGCGGATGTACTGCTCGGCGAAGGTGTTCGCCACGAGCGCCGCCATGCGCGGGTCGGATGAGTCGTAGCTGACCTGGATCAGGTCGCTCAGGCGCACCGGCGCGATCGTCACATGGCTCATCAGCTCGCCGATCACGGCCTGCGGCACGTCCGCGTTGCTTGGCGGCTGGACCATGCCCAGCGCCTGCTTGACGCGCACCGTCCACGGCACGCGGCGTCGCGGATCGAATTCGGGGTTGTGCACCAGATCGAGCTTGGCCGCCACCAACTGCGCGATGGTGCGCGAACGCAGGATGTCGGCCTGCGTCTGGACTTGCTCGCTCCCGTGCGCCATGCTTGAGTAGACTTGCTCGATCGACAACACCTTGGCGTTGTTGTCCTCGAGCTTGAGCAGCGCCGTCGCGCGGTACACCGGGGTCATCATGTACGCGATGACCGTCGCGAGCAGGACCGAGGCGATCACCAGTCCGACGATGGTCAGCTTGTGCTTGACGAGCGTGCGCCAATACGTCAGCAGCTCCAGCGTTTCCTCATGCAATTGCGCAACGCTCTGGATGCTCGTATGCCCTTCGCCGACCATTTGCTGGCTCATCAGAAAAAGCTCTCTTCAACCGTCAAGGTGTCGCCGGGCATGACCGGGCCGCTTAGCCCGATCTTGGTTGCCGCGTTTTTCGGATCGTTCTCGCGCACGATGTAGATCTTGTCCTGGTCGGCGCGCTCGGTAAAGCCACCCGCCAGCGTCACCGCCTTGCGCACGTTCAGGCCGGGCTGGAACGGATAACCGCCGGGCTTCTTGACTTCGCCGTAGATGAAGAACGGGCGATACTGGTCGATGACGACCGAGACGCGCGGGTTGACCAGATAGCCCTGCTTGAGCCCGTTCTCGATCGCGGCTTCGAGCTGGCTGGGCGTGGAGCCGACGGCGTCGACGTTGCCGAACGGGTAGGCAATCGTGCCGCTCGCCGAAAGCTGGATCTTCGAGCGCGTCAGCTCGGGTTCACCGTAGACGTAAATGTCGATCACGTCGCCGGGGCCGAGCTTGTACGAATTCAGGTCGGCCCAGGCGCGGCGTTTGGCCGCCGCCGAGTCGGTCGCGGCGCCCACCGGCGCCGACGCCGCCGGCTGCGCCGCGGACTGCGCGCGCACCGGCGCCGGCTGCGCGCCCCAATGACACAGGCCCAACAGCAGGACGAACAGGCCCCGCCCCCATGCGCGCATCATCGACAACCTCCGCACCTTAGAGCTGCACACCCAGGCTCAACAACGTGATCGCTTCGTGAAAGCTGAAACCCTGCGTGTTCGACGACCGATCCAGCAGGATCTCCTGCAAGCCGAGGTGGAAGATGTCCTGATGGCCGAACGCATATTCGGCTTTCAGCGAAACACCATGGCGGTCATCGACACGGCCCGAGCCGAGGAACTGATCACGATAGTTCAAGAGGCCGGCGGTCGACTTGATGCGATAGGTCCAGTGCTGGATCCACTCCAGCGTCGCCCCCTGGGTCAGGATGTAGGCGTTGCCGGCGTTCGCCCACTCGGCGTACTCGCGCGAGCCTTCGAGCTTGATCTGGGAATAGCTGCGCGGCTTGTAGGTGATCGCGGCATCCCACGCCAGCCCGCTGTTGCCGCCACCGCCGCCGCTGACGCTTTCGTGCATCATGCCGATCTTCGCCACACCCGAGGTCTTCGCGGTCGCGTCCCATTGCAGTCCCGCCGTGACGCGCTCCTGGGTTCCGTTCGACCCGATGTAGTTCGGGTAGCGATCCTGCTGCGTGGCGACTTCCAGGATCCCGTGGGTCTTCGGATGCAGCCGCAGGAAAAAGCGCCCGACCAGCCTCGACTCGTCGATGTCGTAGAGCTGCATCAGCGGATCCTTGTAGCGCTGCTGCTTGTAGTCGCCCTCGAGTTCGAGCTGACCCTTGCTCTCGGGGGTGCCGTAGTGCACCAGGAACTGCGCGGTCGGGCTGGTCCAGCGCTCGATCGCGTTGGTCGCGACATAGGAGTTCGCCGCGTCGTGCCCCATCTGATACTCGAGCTTGAACGACATGCGCAGGCGATCGGTCACCGCCTTGGTGCCGTCGACGCCGAAGAACGAGTCGTTGTAGTCGTAGTTGCCCGCGCTCGAGTACTTCGCATAGGCGCCTTTGTAGTAGGCGTCGTAATGCTCGGTGGCATTGAGCGTGCGACTCAGGATCAGCTGCGGCTCGACCAGCGTGAAGTTCGAGCTCAGCTTGCCCGGCCCGGTCATCAGGTTGACGTTGCTGTCATGGCCTTCGGACACCGTGACCCCGGGATGCAGGCGCGCCTGCCCCACCACGATGCCGGTGCCGGTCACCGCGCCGGTGCTTGGCACGTAGACGCTGGGGCCGGCGAAACCGTTCTGCGGCGTCTGGTAGCCGCCCGCCGCGCCCAGCGAGGGCACCAGCGAGTCGGCGGCCTGGGCCCGGGCCGCGAGGAGGGCAAGCCCGATGAGCGCTAATTTGAAGGTTTTCATACGCCACCCCCCGGTGTTCGTTGGCCGCGGCAGCATTACCGCGGCACATCTATTTCAGTCGATTATTGCAGAATAGATGATGGGCTCCGCCCCCTTGAGTCGGCGTGCGTTTGCGCACGCGACGGGCTTCGATCCAGTGCGGCAACGCCAGCAGCCACAGGAACAACGCGGCGTTGGTCGGGTTCTGCAGATTGAAGTCGACGGTGGCGTGGATCAGCAGCTCGGTCACGCCCATCACCGAGGCGAACGCCAGCCCCCGCTCGAAGCTCGCAGTGTTGCGCCCCAACAACAATCGCCAACCCCGCCACTGACTCCAGAGCAGCATGGCGAGCAGCGGCAGCGCGCCGACGATGCCGACCTCGACGAGAAACTCGACGAAATCGTCGTGCGCGTGGTCGTAATAACCGACGACATTTTGCGGCCGGTATGGCAGGAAAGCCAGAAAGAAAGTACCGCCGCCGCTGCCGAACCAGGGGTGGTCACGCCAGATCGCCAGGGCCGCGAGGCCCGGTGCGATGCGCTGATCGACCGATTCCTCGCGATGCGCCCGCGCCGCCGGGGCGGAGCCGGCCGCGCGATTGCTCAGATGCGTGGCCTCGATGCGCTGCATGACCTTGTTGATGCCGACGACGTTGCCGATGATCAGGATGTCGAGGACGAGGATGCTGAGCATCAGGATCGTCACCGCGCGCCTGATGCGCTGCTGCGCGGCGCCGTGTCGACGCAAAGCCAGCAGCGTCGCGCCACCGACCACCCACAGCGCGGCGAAGAACGCCGCATTGCCCATGCGCGAGCGGCTGGCGATCAGACCGACCACGAGCACGATCAGCAAGGCGCGCAACGGCGCCTTGCTGCTGGCCAGAAAACGCAGCGCCGCGAACAACCATGACACCGCGCCCTGGCGCCGATCCGCGTGCGTGTCGCGACCCAGCAGCGCGATCATCCAGCCGATGCCCAGCGCCAGCATCAACTCCATGTAACCGGCGAAATGATTGTGGTAGACGAAAGTCCCGGTGGCACGAAACCCCTGCTCCACTGACGTGAAGAAAAGTTGGTAGCTGGACGCAGTCGCGTACAGCACGACACCCAGCACCGCTTCGAACGCGCCGATGATCAGCCAGGCCCAGATCAGCTTTTCCAGTCGCGCCCGATTGTCGAAACGCCGCAACAACAGCCATTGCAGCAGCAGCAACGCGCAGGACTTGACCAGATAGGCGAACGTCGATGCGCCGTCGATGGTCAAGGGAACAAACCCGCCCGCGGCGGAAAGCGCGGGAGGCGATCCGCGCTGGACGAGGTCGCGCAGCGCAAGCGGCAACGGCAGCAGCTGAAATGCGAGAAACAAGGTCCAGCACAGCAGCAAGCCCATGTGTGCGCGCATGCCGCGTGGCACTCCGGGATTCCAGCCCGCCGCGAACAGCTGCGGTTCGCGCCACACTTCGACCAGCGCAAGCAACACCAGAAGGACCAGCCACCAAGCCATGACCCAGGCCCGATTGCTCGCCAGGGGCAGCGGCATCAGCCACAGCACGCCGATGAGCCCCGCACCGCGCAGCCCGATCCGGGCCGCGCCCCGGCCCAGGTGCGGGTCAATAGGCATTCTTGTTCCGGAAACCCTTGATGACAGTCAGGGCGATGATGCGCAGATCGAGCATGAAAGACCAGTTGCGAACGTAGTACAGGTCAAATTCGACCCGTTTGCGCATTTTCTCGACGGTGTCGGTCTCGCCACGCCAGCCGTTGATCTGAGCCCACCCGGTGATACCCGGCTTCACCTTGTGGCGAACCATATATCCGTGAATGATCCGGCGATACTGTTCGTTATGCGCCACGGCATGAGGTCGCGGGCCGACGATCGACATCCTCCCTTGCAGCACATTGAAGAATTGCGGCAATTCGTCCAGCGAGTGGCTGCGCAGGAAGGCGCCAAGGCGCGTGACTCGCGCGTCACCGCGGGTCGCCTGCACGACGTGCTCGCCATCTTCCGCGACGGTCATGGTGCGGAATTTCCAGACCTCGACGATCCGCCCATTGAGGCCGTAGCGCCGCTGCCGGAAAAGTATCGGCCCCGGCGAACTGAGCTTGACGCCGAGCGCAATGAGCAGCAGCAGCGGGCTGATCAGCACGATGATGGCGCTGGCGAGCAGCAGATCCTCGAGCCGTTTGAACGAACCATCGACACCGTAGAACGGCGTGTCGTAGATGCTGATGATCGGATACCCCGCCACCTCGCTCCAGCTCGCCTGCATCATGTCGAAAATGAAACCATCGGGTACGACGAAAACCGAAACCGTCGTGTCCGACAACGCGTTGACCAGCTCGACGATGCGGCGCTGCGCGTGCATCGGCAGCGTGATGTAGATTTCATCGATGCGCCCGGCACGCGCATCGTGAAGCAGCGCTTCGCTGGAGCCGAGCAAGGGCATGCCCCCCTGCGTCACCCGGCCCGGCTCGCGGTCCTCGTAGACGCCGATCACCTTGTACCCTGCCCACGGGTTCGCGTGCAGGTGTTCGGCCATTCTGCGCGCCGTCTGGCCACTACCGAAAAAAGCCAGCGACCGGGTGCGCGAAGGGCGTGCCCGCTCGTAGCGATTGCGGGCGACGCGCGTCGCCAGCATCACCGTCGGTGCTGCCACGGCCCAGAGCACGATCAGGCGCCGGGAGTAGATCGCCGAGACCTTGAGCACGAACGCGAGCATCAGCAAGGCCGCCAGCGTACCGATCCAGACAAACGACAGGCGCCCGACTTCCGGCCACAGCACCCTCGTTCGCCAGACGCTGTACAAATCGAGCAATTGAGCCAACAACTCGAACAGCAGAATGGTCAGACTCAGCAGCACCAGGTAATTGGTGTCCAGGTCCTGATGCAGAAACCAAGCCAGGCCGGCGAAGATCGCAACCAGCGCAAGCAGATCGACGAGGCGCTGCTGCAGCATGGCGCTGGCATCGGGTTTCTTGCGCCCCCTGAGCGCCGAGTAGCCGTTCATCGGCCGTCCCCAAGTGCCTCACGCGGACCCGCCTCACCGCAAAGCGCAAGCATGTCCCGCTCCACCGAACGCAGCACGGCGTCGCGCCCCAACTGAGCCTCGGCCCGCTGACGCGCCGCGGCGCCGAGCGCTGCACGGCGCGGCGCATCGTCGGCCAACGCGGCGATCGCATCGGCCATGGCCGCCGCACACTCGGGCTCGACGGCCACGCCACATCCACGCACCGCCTCTGCCAGCGCGGTTTCCGGATGCGCCGCGGCGATCACGGGGCGTCCGCTGGCGAGCATGCCCGTGAGTTTGGATGGCATCACCAGGTCGGCGGCGTCGGCACGCTGAGGCAGCAAATGAATATCGGCCATGTTCAACAACGCGTCGAGTTCGCTCAGCGGCTGCAAATCCAGAAATCTCACATTACCCAAACCAACGCAAGTGGTCTCCAATGAAACACGGGCGGGGCCTTGGCCACATAGTACAAAAATGATGTCATTTCGCGCGGCGAGCCGACGCGCGACGTCGGCGAGAACCTCCAGCCCCTGCTTGCCCCCCATATTTCCCGAATACAGTGCGACCACCTGCTGCGGCCCCACACCGAGGCGCTCGCGCCAGATATTGACGCCGCCTTGCGAAGCGGTGGGTTGCGACGTGATCGCGTCGAGATCAACCCAGTTCCGGAACAACGACGCGCGCTGCGGCGCCACGCCTTTGGCGCGCAGCCGCTCGACCATGCGCTCGGATATGGCCGATACCCGGTCAAAACGCGACATCAGCCAGCGCTCGATGCCCAGCGCCGCGGCGCGTCGGCGCGCGCCGCGCAGCAAGCCGAGGTCGAACGCCGCGTCGACCTCGAAATCCTGCACGTGCAACCACGCCCGCGCCCCGCTGAGGCGCGCCACCCACAGCGCTTGCGGCGCGCACCCGAGCGCGGGCTCGACGACCCAGACGACCTGAGGTCGCCATGCCACCTGCGCCAGCATCGCCGGAAAACTGGACAGCACGAAACTGGCCAGATGCAGCACACGCCGCAGACCGCTCGGACGCTGCGGCACCCACAACGGGCAGCGCACCACGGTCATACTGCCGGGGCCGGGCGTCGCGTGGCGCTCGATCCGATGCCGCCAGCGCGACCAGCCATCGGCGACGCGCCACTGCGGGTAGTAAGGAGGTGCGGTGACGACCCTGACCTGGTGGCCGCGCGCGGCCAGCCACTCGGCGAATTCCCCGGTGTATTTGCCGATTCCAGTCAGCTCCGGGCTGAAATTGATGCCATGGACCAGGATGCGCATCCCTAAAGATCCCAGTAGCTGATCAATCCGACCTGTTGCGCATCGAGCTTGCGGTGCAACGCCGGGTCGCGCAGCGGCATCGTCTCGGCACGCAGCCAGTCGGCCCCCATTCCGGGATGAACGGCCAGCTCGGTCACCCCGTCGGGCAGCGTGCCGAGCAGACGCTCGAGCCACGCCGGATCGCCGACATCCGGGTTGACGAAGGTGTGCGCGGGATGCGAAAGCCCGACAAAGAACGGCCGGTAAAAGAAGTTGACCAGCCTTTGGCTCGCCCGCGCCGATGCATACAGCGACTGCGGCAGCCGCACATGCGGCACGCCCTGGCGGCGCATCACGCGCCGCACAGCCATCGCGACGACCGGGAATTTGTGGAGATGGCCGTGGCTGTCGATGTGCGAAACCTCGACCCCCGCGCTGCGCAGTTCCGCAAGCTGCGCTTCCAGCTCGGTTTCGAGATCACGCCGCGCCAGCCGGAAAGCCCCGGCCCTGCGCCGCTGGGCGGGACTCATGCGAAAACGACCCGAGGCGTCGAGCAGGGAGGCCGGTTTCGCCGAACGTGGGCGCATGCCGTCGACGATATTGAAATGCAGCCCGAAGGAAAATCGCCGCCCCTGCGACCTGGCGTAGGCGATCGCACGCCGGGACGCGGGCATTCCAACCATGATCGTGGCGCTGCTGATGGCGCCACGCTCGAACAGGTCGATGGTCGCATCGGTGACGTCGTCGTTGTAACCGAAGCCGTCGGCGTTGATGCTCAGGGACTTGCTCACGGCTCGACCGCCTCCATCTCGCGCGTCTTGAGCACGATCATGTACTCGTAAATCGCCTGGAGGATCGCGTAGGTAAGCCCCGGCCCGCCATCGAGGAAGCCACGCCGAACGATGTAGAACAACACGAACTTGGTCAGGGGGCGCAGCGGCAAGCGATAGAACAGCTCCTTCTGGTGGAAGCGACGCCGGTTGCGATCGCGCTCGAGAAATGCCGACATGAAATTCCAGCGCACGCCGGCGCGGCGATTGGCCAGGATCTGGCGCGCCTCCAGGGTGCTGTAACCGTTGTGCTTGGCCAGCCAGTGACTCATGCCCTTGCTGAACGGGAAATGGTCGAAATGCCCGTGCAGATCGACGATGCGCCCGTCGACGATCGTCACGGGATTTGTCAGTCGCTCGTAGTGCACACGCTCCGGACGAAACAGCCGCACATTGAAAGGCGAGGCGACGACATGCCTGAGCCAGCGGCCCTGGAAATAATCACGGCGGCGCACCCGAAACGCCGCGACATCCGGTTCCGCGGACGCGACTGCCGCCTGGATCTCGTCGATGAGTTCGGGGGTCAACCGCTCGTCGGCATCGATGTAATAAACCCAGGGATGCTTGAAGGGCAAGTGGCGCAAACCCCAGTTCTGATGCGATGACCAGTCGTCAAAGGGTCGCTGCGTCACATGTGCGCCGGCGGCTTCGGCGATCTCCACGGTGCGGTCGGTGCTGCAGGAGTCGTATACGTGAATGTCATCCGACCACGCCACCGTCGCCAGGCACCCGGGCAGGTCCTGCTCCTCGTTGCGCGTCAGGATCAATATCGAGATTGCGCTCATGCCGCACCCTGCCCGGTTCGTTGCTGCCGATCCGCCGCGACGCGCCGCTGTCGCACGTGGCGCGCGGGGACTCCGACGTAGATCCCCCCGGCGTCGAGATCGCGTGTCGCCACGCTGCCCAGCGCGAGCACGGCGTAATCGCCCAGCGTGACCCCGGGCAGCACGGTGGCACGCGCCGCCACCCAGGCGTAGGCGCCGAGCGTGATGGGGGCCGCGACAAGCGGGAATGCCGGGTCGTCGACATCATGGCTGGCGCCGCACAGGTAGGCCTGCTGCGACACGATGGCGTGGGAACCCAGAACCACCGGAGCGGGGTTGTAGACCACCGCCTCGTCGGCGATCGTGGCCGCTTCGTCGCAGCTCAGATTCCAGGGCGCCCAGACGCGCGCCTTCGGGTAGATGTTGCAGCGTGGCGCGATACGCGCGCCGAACGCACGGAGCAACCCGCGTCGCCACGCGAAGAAGATGCGCGGTGACGGTCGAAACAGCACAGCCCAGGCGACGTTCCAGAGCGCGCGCGCCGCACGGTTGCGCAACGAGAACGCCGGGCGCAGGTAGGGATCGGCATTCATGGCCTTTCCCCCTCGAGGTGTCGGCCGCTTCTGGCCGCTTCGACAAGGTCGAGTACCCGTTCGGCCAGACTGCCGATCTCGAATCTGGATTCAAACGTCCGATACGCGCGCTCCGTCATCGCCCCCCGCGCATCGGCGCTCAGCGCCAGCCATTTCTGCAATTGCATCACCACCCCCTCCGTTGCGTCGGATGCGACGATTCCGCAGCCGTCCTCGACCACCTCCCGCCAGATATTGACCTTGTCCGAAATCAGCACCGGCACGCCACAGGCCAGGGCCTCGACCACCGCAACGCCAAAATTCTCCTGGTGCGAGGGCAGCGCGAAAACCTCGGCCGCCCTCAGCGCCCCCCACTTGAGGTCCCCGGCGAGCATCCCGGTCCAATGCACACGCGAGGCGATCCCGAGCTGCAGCGCGATCGATTCCAGCCTGGCGCGCTCGGAGCCCGAATCGGGCCCGGCCATCACCAGATCCAGATCGGGAGCCGCGGCCGCCACCTGCGCGAAGCCCTGCAGCAACAGGTCGCCGCCCTTTTTCGGGTGTATGCGACCCAGGAACAGGACCAGGCGCCTGCCGCGCAACTGCGGAAAACCTGAAAGGAAGGCCTCGCGTTGCTCCTGCGCGCCATCCGGCGGACGGCTCGCACCGTACCCCACGACCCGTTCGCGCACCTGGTACGGGCGAAAGGACTCGCGCGCCAGCACCCGCTCCTCATCCGTCGTGAACAGCACGCCCGCCGCGGCACCCAGCGCCGGCCCCTGGAAGAGCTGCCAGAAACACCATTTCTTGACATGCTTGAGCGGGTAGGTGCGCTTGAACCAGGGGTCGAGCATTCCGTGGGGAAACACGAAATACGGCGTGGGTCCACCGCGCAGCGCCTTCCACACCGCCACCGCGTGGTATTGCCACAAGCCGTCGACGATGACGGCGTCGTAGTCCGCGGCATGCGCAAGCAGCCAGCGCCGCAGGCGCGGCGCGTAGCCGAAGCGCCCCCGGCCGGGCCCCAGCGCATGCACCCGCGCCGGGCACTCGGCGCCATGACCGAGGTCGGGGTCGTCGAGCGTGGCAATGTCGACGTCCACCCCGCGCGCAAGGTATTGCGGCACCAGGCCTTCAACCCCTGCCGCAGGCCCGCCGCCACGCCGATCCAGCGAGGCGATCACATGCAGCAGCCTCATGCGTCGGCTCCCGTGCCCAGCACCCGAGCGACCGCCTGCAGCACCTCGTCGACCGTGATCGATCGTATACAGGCCTTGGCACGTTCCTCGCAGCGCTCGAGGCTGCAGCCCTGGCAGGCGATCGAGTGGTAGATCACCTCGTGCCCCTCGCCGAACGGGAACCACATGCCCGGCGCCAGCCGCGCCGAAAAGATTCCCACGCAGCGGGTCCCGGCGGCGGCGGCAAGGTGAAGCGGCCCGCTGTCGTGCCCGATGAAGGCCCGGCAGCGCGACAGCACCGCGACCGACGCGGGCACCCGCAGCTCGCCGCAGAGGTTCAACCCTCGCCCCTGCCAGGGCGCGAGCAATGGGTCGACACGACCGGCTTCCTCGCGTGCCCCCACGGCGACCATGGCGTATTGCGGGTAGCGCGCGGCCAGCGCCTGCAGCAACGGCCGCCAATGCGTGTCTTCCCAGTCGTTGACAGGCATCTTGGTTCCGACGCTGAACGCCAGCAGGGGGCGTCCGCGTAGTGGCGCCAGCACCGCGTCGGCGTGGTCGCGCGCGGCATCGCCGGGCCACAGGCGGTAGCTTTCGGGGGCTCGGGGATCAAGGGTTCCGAGCGCATCGAGGCAGCGCAGCAGGCGCTCGCCCTCGCGCTCGACCCGCCCGTCGGGGCGGCGCAAGCCGGTGCGGCGCGATCCCCACGGCATGCCGACGACCCTCGGGTTTCCGCAGGCCGCGAAGAACATGCGATCACGCAGCGCGGCACCGAGGCCGCGCGGCGACGGCAGGTAGACCACCACCTCGGGCCTGACGGATCGGACCTCGGCCGCCAGGCGCGCCAGGCCGCGCGCGCTGCGCAACCCGACCGGATAGCGGATGTAGTCGTCGATCAGTCCGGTTCCCTCGAGAACCTCCTGGGCCGGCGCCGCGCGCGAGCTGACGTTGAAATTGGTCAGCATGATCCGCCTCGCCTCGGGATAGGCGCGCGCCACCAGCCGCAACGCCGGCAGCGCCACCACGGTGTCGCCGAGCGACCCCAGACGGTGAATCAGCACGGTGCCCTTCATCGCGCACCCTTGCCGAGCGCTCCCCCGCGGCCGACCATCGCGAGCAGCGCGCGCGCGGCGAACAAGAGCACGGTGTAGAGAATCACCCGCTGGACGCAGTCGCGCACGCTGAACGCGACCAGATCGGCCACGTTGTCGACCCCGGTGGCCGCACTGGTGAGCTTGGCGGCATAGATGTACAGGGTGCAGATCACCATGGGATTGATCACCGGGGCCCAGCCCCCACCGGGCCGCGCCACCCGGGACGTCAGGGCGTCCCCGACGACGAAGGCCAGCAACACCAGCGGCAGCAGGGCCAGAGGATAGAGCCAGCCGAAACACGCGTAGGCGGTGGCGAAGGTCGATCCGGTACGCTCGCCCCCGAGTGCATAGGGCGAGCCGGTGGCGGCGAAAAGCAGGAAGTCCCCGCCCGAAGCTCGACTCACGATGTCCTTGTGGGCATCGATCCCCAGTGCGCTCAAGACGGGCTGCGGCACATTGCTGAGCACCTTGTCGAGCTCGCTTTTGCGCACCACCGCGTCCCCCGCGTCATCGAGGCTCAACGCCAGGTCGAGCGATTCGTCAGCGAACTTGAGGTTGCAAAGACGAGACAGGAAGGGATTGGACACATAGGTCTCGTCCCACGCTGCGTCGGCCGCCTTCGACTCGGACAGCCGGTAGGCCTCGAGAACCGTCTTCTCGTGATAGACCTCGAGGGTCTGATCCACCAGCGCCGACATCGAGTCGACCGCTCGATCCTTGCGCGCCACCAGCATCGCCGTACTCAAATCCGTCAAGGGACCGCTGACCAGGAAGAGCGCGGCGATGCCGAGGATCATGTTGCGCGGTCGCGCCAGTCGCCCGGCGACGATCCCGGCACGGGTGCCGTACAGATAGGAAAGGCCGATCGACGCCAGCCCCATGAACGCGGCCCCCCGGCTGTTGAGCGCCACGCCGAGCCCGAGCAACGCGACCAGGTAGGCCCCGATCAGCAGCAGATACTTCGGCGTTGGGCGAGCACGATGCGGATCCCGGCCCATCAATTCCCCCACGAGAATCGCGCAGGGCAAATAGGCCATCGGCGCGAATCCGGCGAGAAATTTGCCCCCGATGCTGCCCGAATGCGCGGCCAGCAGGGTCGCGACCAGGGCGAGCCCTCCCATCACGAACAAGGTCTCGTCGCCGGGGTCGCCGAAGAAGCCAAGTGGGCGGCACAGACGCTCGGAAAACCACCAACGCCACCGACGCAGTATCCCGACCCTCGCGTAGAGAAACATCGCGAGCGAGTAGGTGAAGAACGCCACCAGGGCGTTGAACTCGACCAGCAAGGGATGATCGAGGTTGGTCGTCAGCGGCTTGAGCTCGGCCAACGTGGCGAGCGGCGGCGCCCAGAAATAGTAGAAGGCATAGCCCAGCATCATCATGGTCGAAACCGGATGGCGCAAAAGCAGGTCGCGTCGCAAATAGATCAGGAACGCTGACACGCCCCCGACCCCCACCAGCAGCGAAGTCGCCAACCCGACCAGCCCCGCCGGGATCACGATGGCCTGCAGCACGACCAGCGCGAGCCACGCCAGCGCCGGCGGCAGGGCAAAGGCGAGCTCGCCGCGCCCCGCCTCAGCGACCGAGATCGCGGTCCGCACCGCATCAGCCATGGCGAGCCGCCTCCAGGATGGTTCGGCACATATCTTCGTTGCCGACATGATTACTGCGCACTCTCGCCATTCCGGCCCGACGTATGCGCTCCAGCGCGGCGGAATCGTCGAGCAACGCACGCACGCGCTCCGCCGCCTCATCGACGCTGGACCAGAGTACCGCCTCGGCACCGTCCCGATAAAGAACTTCGTGTTCAGGCGTTCGTTGCGCCAGCAATACCCCGCCGGCATAGGGAATCTCCATGCTGCGCGTCGTGTGCAGGTCGCGATTGCCCTTCGACAGGAGGCCAAGGCACAGCTTGGCGCCGCGGATCGCCGTCACGTAATCCGCGCCGCCGATGGCGGGCCCGCGCCACAGGGGTCTGAGCTTGCGCCAGCCCGGAGCGCGCTGCCAACGCCCCCCCCAGACCGCGACGTCGATGCCGCGCCGCGCCAGTTCCAGCACCACCTTTTCCCGGCCCTCGCCGCGCATCCAGGTTCCGATGAAGCAGACTTCGGAGCGGAATTCCGGTGGTATCGGGTCGGCAGCGAGTTCGGGAGCGTGGCAAACCTCGTCGTAGCCGCGCCATACCCGCACGACCCGACCCCGGGACATCATGCGCAACTCGCGCTCGGACTGCTCGCGAACCGCAACGAGCACGTCGTACCAGGGCAGGGCCGCGCGCAGACTGCGAAAACGGCCTCCGTCGCGAGTGCCGGTCGGATCGTCATGATTGAACAACACCAAGCGAGCGCGAGTCGTGCGGCGCAACCAGTCCATCGCCGCAGGGCCGAAGAATTCGCCGCCGTCGATCCAGACGATGTCGGCGCGCGCGATCTGCGCCTCGCTGGCGCGCAGCCAATCGACCATCTCGCCCTGCAGCGCGGCATAGCCGCTGCGATAGTGCAGCCAGTCGGCCACGCGGCTGCGGCAGCGCGCCCTGACCACCGGCCACGGGTCGCACACCAGCACCTCCTCGCCCAGTCGCTGCAGCGCACCGGCGCGGTGCATCGAGGTCGCCTCGGATGCCGAATCCCCCAGATAAACGATGCTCATGTCCACGCTTCCCCGGCAACCACCTTCGCCACTGAGCGCCGAACCGCGACCATCAGGCCGATCTCGGGCAGCAGCAGGATCAGCGCTGTCGTCGCCAACGGCAGCGCCGCGGCCAGAATGGCGAACAGGATGAATCCCGCTACGGTCATGGCCAGATAGGTCAGGGCGAAGCGCTGGTGGCGGTTGATCGCCATCAGCAGGATCCAGTCCGTCTGCCAGAGCACGTTGACCACCGCCACCGCGGTCAGGGCCAGCAGCAACCTTGGATGCGGCGCCACGGCATGGTGGGTCCACACGCCGACGAACCAGTCACCCAGGGTGAGCAAGCCGATCGAACCGACCGCCGCGGCCGCCATGGAAATCTGCCCCAGCCGGCGCCGAATGCGCTGCGCGAATGGCAAGTCGCAGGAACCGAAGGCCGCCGAGAACTCTGGCCAGGCCGAGTGGGTGAAGATACCGACCCCCTGCACCAGCAGGCGCGAAAGGGTACGGTAAACGCTGAACACGGTCACAGCCGCCGCGCCGTAGAAATGGGCGACGATCACCACCACGCCCTGAAGCGCCAACGACAGACTGAGCGGAAAGGAAAGAAAAGCCAGCCCCGGGCGAAGCAACTCGAGCACCACGCTCAGACGCGCGCGGGCAAGACCCAGCATGAGCCAGGGCGCGCGCGCATGGGCAATCGCGAGCGACGCGACGAGTCCGAGGCAGCGCACGCCCAGCAGGATCGCCGCGAGCGCCACCATGCCGCCGCCGAGTGCCAGCGCGGCAAGGGTCGCAACGAGCTCGACCAGACGCTGGGTGTTGCCGACGAAAATGCCCAGTGCGTTGTCTCCTGTCGCACGGAAGGCGGCAAACACGATGCTGCCCTGGAGCGCCACCACGGTTGCCCCTCCCAGCAGGATCAGCACCTCGCGCACTTGCGTGACGGACATCGCCGCCACGCCGATATGGGGCATCACGTTGAACATCAGCAAGCCAGCGACAGCGGCCAGCAGCGCCAGCAGCGAGACCACACTGATGCCGGCCCAGGCGCTTTGGTAGACGCTGAGCGCGCCCTCGGTGTCGCCCTTGGCCACGCGCATGGTCATGTCGTTCGCCGCGACCGAGGCCAGGCCGATGTCGCTCATGCCGATATACACCGGCAGCGCCGACAGTACCAGCCACTCGCCATAGGTCACGGTTCCCCAGAAATGGAGAAAAACAGGAACCGAGACCAGCTGTGTGGCGATGGTCACCCCCTGGCCGTAGGCCATGGCCCCGACCGAGCGCAGGAAACGCGGCTTGAGCGAATCGCGGCTGTAGTTCTGTGGCATGCGCTTGGGGTGGCTTCAAAATTGGGTTGGCCGTCGGCAAGAGGCAATAGCCACGACGCGCATGGTGATACTAGCTCGATCTTCGATGTGCGGAACGCCTTCAACGCCCCGCGCATCGGGGTATCCGCTGACGCGAGCAATGGCCACGGCATCTCTCGCACGCGCGCACTGCTTGTACTATTTGAATATCGGCTCCATGGTGCAAAAGCACGCAGCCGTTGTCGCCGGAGCCGTTTCCGCCTGCCGGCGAGAGTTCCACGCCCACCGGGTCCGCGGCATCCACAAACTCGACGCCCCCCGGGCGAAATTCAAGCACCCGATGGACCAGCGATCCGGAAGCCGTCGCCCTGCGATCCTTTTGACCGTGAACCAATGGTGGTCGTGGCCAGCACGACTGGCGCAGGCACTGGTCCATCACGGCTGCGACGTCGACTTGCTCTGCCCGGCGGGACACCCGGCCGAATCGATCCCTGGAGTTCGCATCGTCCTGCGTTACGACTCGGGAGCCACCGAACGGCGCCTGCGCTATGCGCTGTCGGCCCGCGAACACGATCTCGTCATTCCCTGTGGAGACCTGCCCTGGCTGCAGTTGCAGCGCATCGGCCAGCGCGACGCGCGCCACGCGGGCCTGGTACGACGCTCGCTCGGCGCCGAGGCGGCGCGTGACATCCTGGTCAGTCGCTGCGCAACGCTGGAGTTGGCGCGTGAACTCGGCATCCGGGTTCCGCGTTCGAAGCTCGCTCGCAGCGAGGCCGACCTCCGGGATTGGCCCGAACCCCCGACGGCGCCGTGCGTGCTCAAAGCCGACTACTCGAACGGAGGCGCCGGTGTCGCCATCACCCATGGGTTCGAAGCGAGCCTGGCGGCCTGGCGACGTCTGCGCGCAAAGCCGCGCCTGGCGCGCGCCCTCGCCCAGCGCTATCTGTCCCGGGTTCCGCTCGCCCTGTGGGGTCGTGCTCAGCTGGGCGGGCAGAACGTTCCGGTCACACTGCAGGACTTCGTCCACGGAGATCCGGCGAATGCGCTGTTCTACTGTCGTGAGGGGCAGGTGCTCGGATCGATTGCCGTCATTGCGGCGAGCACGGCCGGAGCCACCGGACCGGCAACCATCGTTCGACCCTACGACGATGCTGACATGATCGAAGCCGGCCGCGCGCTGATCCAGCGCCTGGGACTGAGCGGCTTTGTCGGCCTCGACTTCATGATCGAGGACGTGACGCGACTGCCCTACCTGATCGAGGTGAACCCACGCTGCACACCGATCGGTCATATCGCGTTGCCGCTCACCGGAAGTCTCGCCGGCCGGGTGGCCGCCGACCTCGGCGCCAGCCCGCCCGCAACGCCATGGCCAGCCGCGACCCAGGCGTCGATCGCACTGATCGGCGGCCTGCGCCCCGACCAGGACCCGCCTGCCGATGCCCACCTCGACCTTCCCGACGATCCGGCTCTGGCGCATACGCTTACGCTCCCCCCACGCCCGCAGCGCAGCCGCCTGCACCGCATGTTCAAGACCTTCCTCCGCCTGTAGCCACCACGGCACGTGTGCGCCACGCGCGGTGCGAACCCCGTGACACGCTCACCGCCCATTCGATTTCATGCTCAAGTTCACTCTTCACCGTTGGGAAGGCGCAGCGCGCCGCGGCACGCTCACGCTGAACCACGGCACCGTCGAAACCCCGCAATTCATGCCGGTGGGCACCTACGGCAGCGTCAAGGCGATGACGCCCGAGGCGCTGCGCGGCGCCGGCGCGCAGATCATCCTCGGCAACACCTTCCACCTGTGGCTGCGCCCGGGGCTGGACGTCATCGAGCAGTTCGGCGGTCTGCACCGCTTCATCGGCTGGGACGGCCCGATCCTCACCGACAGCGGCGGCTTCCAGGTCTGGAGCCTGGGCGAGCTGCGCAAGATCAGCGAGCAGGGTGTGCGCTTCGCCTCCCCGGTCAACGGCGACCGCCTGCTGCTGACACCCGAAGTCAGCATGCAGATCCAGACCGTGCTCGACTCGGACATCGTGATGCAGTTCGACGAGTGCACGCCCTACGACGTCAAGCTCGGCAGCGAGGTGCATCTGACCACCGAAGCCGAGGCGCGTGCGTCGATGGAACTGTCGCTGCGCTGGGCTGCCCGCTGCCGCGAAGAGTTCGCGCGCCTGGGCAACCGCAACGCGCTGTTCGGCATCGTGCAGGGCGGCATGTTCGAGCCGCTGCGCGACGCCTCGCTGGCCGCGCTGGTCGACCTCGACCTGCCCGGCTACGCGATCGGCGGCCTCAGCGTCGGCGAACCCAAGCCGGAGATGCTGCGCGTGCTGCGCCACACCGCGCCGCGCCTGCCGGCCGACAAGCCGCGCTACCTGATGGGCGTGGGCACGCCGGAGGATCTGGTCGACGGCGTCGCCGCCGGCATCGATCTGTTCGACTGCGTGATGCCCACGCGCAATGCGCGCAACGGCCACCTGTTCACGCGCTGGGGCGACCTGCGCATCCGCAATGCACGCTACAAGCGCGACGAGCGCCCGCTCGACCCCGATTGCGCCTGCCCGACCTGCCGTCGCTTCTCGCGCGCCTATCTGCACCACCTCGACCGCTGCGGCGAAATGCTGTTTCCGATGGCCGCGACGGTGCACAACCTGCACTACTACCTCGAGTTGATGCGCGGCGTGCGCGAATCGCTCGATGCCGGCGACTTCGCCGGGTTCGCGGCGCGCTTTCGCGCGGCGCGCACGCGCGGCATCGAGTAGCGCCGGCGCGCCGCGCGTCAAGCGAGCTGGCGCAGGCGCTCGAGCAGGCTCGCGCGCAAGCGCGCGCGCGCCGCCTCGCTGGAAAACACGTGGTCGGCGTCGGTGATCACCTCGACGCTCAGCGTGCCGGCGCGCAGCGCAGCGCGTGTCGCCGCGCCGGCTTCGAGCTGCAGCAGATCGAAGCCCGGGTCGGCCGGACTGACCAGCAGCGCGACATGCCGTCCGCGCCGCAGCACACGCAGCAAGGCGGCCGCGGTGGCCGTCCCGGCGGCGCCGCGCTGCCGCCAGCCCGCGATGCGCAGGCGCGCGCGGTGCAGCCGATCGCGCAGGAAGCGCAGCAAGTCGACGAGCGGCGCGGATCCGGGAATCGCGCGCGCCAGCTTGCGCCGGCGCTGGCGGCGTTCGAACGCGGCCAGCTCGGCCGCCGCGGCGGCGGCGCGCGACGCGGTCTCTGCCACCTCGGGTTCGAACTGGACCGGGTTGAGCAGGATCACTTCCGGCAGCTCCACGCCGAGCTCGCGTTGCGCGACCGCGAACGCGTGATAGGCGCCGGCGCAGATCCCGGTCAGCACCAGGCGCGGCCGGGCGCCGAGCGCGGCCAGCTCGGGCAGCGCCTCGACCAGCTCGTCGACAGCACGCGGCGGGTACGGCAGGTTGCGGTCGTCGGCACCGATCGGAGCGCTGTCGCCGACGTCGCCGATGTCCAGGCGCACGCTGGCATAGCCCTCGGCGGCCAGCGCACGCGCCAGCTTGACGTACAGCCGCCCGGGACCGACATGATGATCGACGCCCGAATTGAGCATCACCAGCAGCGGACCGCGCGCTTCGCCGTGCGGCTCGCACAGCACGCCGAACAGGCGCCGCGCGCCGACGCACAGCGGGCGCTCGCGGCAATTGCCCAGTTCGATCGCATCGCTTGCCGCCGGCGCCGCGGGTGGTGCCGGCGCGTGGCCCGGCACGGTAGCGCCGGCGTCGAGCCAGGCGCCGATGGCCTCGATCGCAGCGTGCGGCACTTCGGTGAACAGGCTCTCGCACACCATGCGCTCGTAGCCCGGCTGGCGCTGCGTCGTGGTCTCGACGCCGCAGCGGCTCAGATGCTCGGCCAGGCTCGAATCGCCGCCGAGGTCGTCGCGCTCGATGAAGAGCGCGCGGCGCACCCCGGTGCAGGGCTGCGCCAGCAGGTCGACCGCCTGGATGTCGCGCAGCGTATCGGCCGTGTAGACGAATCCGGCCGATTCGAGCTGCCCCGGCCCCGATTCGACCTTGTAGCCGGCCAGCGCGGCCACGGCGCGCATTTCGCGCACGTAGCGCCGCCCGCTGACCACGCTGTTCCACAACACCAGCTCGTCGAGGCCGGCGCGCTGCGCGGCCAGGCTGGCCAGGGCGCCGCCGAAGCGCAGCCCGACCGCCGCCACTTGCGTGCAGCCGCTGCGCTCGCGCAGCAGCGCGGCGGCTGCGACGACGGCGTCACTCCATTGCTCGACGCGCCCGGCGTCGGTCTCGTCCTGCGCCGAATCGCCGGCACCGGGGTAATCGAAACGCAGCGCGAAGTATCCGCGCGCGGCCAGCGCGTCGGCCAGGTGGCGCAGCGCGCGATGCGCGTTGACGTATTCGATGCCGATGGCGCCGCACACGAGCACCGCCGTGGTGCGCGCGGCGCCGGCGGGCGCATGCAGCCAGCCGAACAGTTGTGCGCCCGGCGCGCCGAAGATCAGCGGGCTGCGCGCAGGCCCGGGGCGCGGCACCGTTGCTTGCGTCACGCCGCGTCAGCTCCCGCGCAGCGTGTCGACCGCGTGCGCGATCGACGCGACGCTGGCGAAGGTCTCGCGCTTGAGCAAGGCGTCGCCGAATTCGACGTCGTAGCGATCTTCCAGCGCCAGCATCAGATTGACGCAGGCCAGCGAGGTCAGACCCAGCGCGTACAGATCGGTGTCGACGCCGAGGGCGTCGGTGGCGCCGTCCAGGCGAGCGTGGCGCAGCACCAGCTGCTTGATCTCATCGGTGAGCATCGGATTCGGTCGGCAAGTCGATGACAGGGGCGCGCATGCCCGCGCGGGCATGCGCGCCGATGATACACAGCGCGCCTGGCCGGGTTACGGCTCATGGTGTGCCCCCCGGCGCTGTGCGCCGGCCCCCCGCGGGGGCTGAGCGCGTCTTCGGAGCGGCCGCGCGACGCGCTCATGGTGTGCCCCCCGGCGCTGTGCGCCGCCCACCTCGCCGCTTGCAGGCGGCTCGGATGCGCACGGCGCGCGGACACGCGCAGGCGTGTCCGCTGGTCCGAGCGCATCCCCCCGCGGGGGCTGAGCGCGTCTTCGGAGCGGCCGCGCGACGCGCTCACGCCGCGACCGCGCGCCGCCGCAGCCAGTCGATGCAGCACCGCAGGTACTGCGGTTCGCGCCACAGCAGCCACAGCAGCGCGGC
>JAKAHP010000247.1 GCA_021825505.1 Pseudomonadota bacterium | reverse complement strand
AGCGAATCCGTTGCGCATGGAAGCGCCGCGCGTGAGCCTGGATCCCGCGTCCGCGCATGCGCTGGCCGCGGTGTGGGACATCGACTGGCCGTTTCGCGTGCTGCGCGGCGGGGGTGCGCGCTACCCGCGACTGCACATTCCCTATTACGACCCGCGGCGCGGCGCGCCGGGACTTGCGGTGGGCGACTGGGGCGCGCTGCGGGCGCACGACCCGCGGCCCTTGCGCCTGATCGAGGCCTGCGCGCTGGTGGGTGGCGTCGTGCTGCTGCTTGCGCTGCTGCGGGCTGGCGTGCTCGCAACGCGTGCCGCGTTGCGGCGCGCGCGCTGGCGCCGCATCGCCGAGCAAGGGGATGCGCAGCGCCTGCTGCGTGCCTGGCACGCGGCCGTGGCACGCGGAGACCCGCGTGCACGGACGCTTCGCGTCTGGGTCGGCGCCCAGTGTGGCGCGTGGGCGAGCGCGCAGCAGCCGTTGATCGAGCGCCTGGTCGCCGACATCGAGCAGCAGTGCTATGCGAGACCTCCATACGCGCCATGACGTCGGCGGCCATGGACTGGCCGGCACGCCCTGTCGTTGCTGCCGACGCGCCCGGAGCGTCGGCGGTGTCAGATATTGATCGCGCAAGCGTCGTTTACGCAATTTTTACGCAGCGGGCTCGCCTTTTTTCACCATCTTTACGGCCTCAATCCTAGGCTTTCAGCATCGATCAACACCTGGGAGAAGCGCGATGTCGGACCTGCTCTGGCTGGGGCTGGGCGTCGCCATGTTTGCTGTGCTGCTGCTTCTGGCAGCCGGCTGCGAGGCCATGCAAAAAGGAAAGTGACATGAACACCCTTTACCTGATCGGCGGGGTCGTCACCCTGCTGCTGTTCGTCTACCTGGGCTGGGCCCTGGTACGCGCAGAGGAGTTCTGATGACCCCCTCGTTCATCGTCCTGCTGCTGGCACTGTTCGCCGCGCTGGCCCTGGCGGCCCGCCCCCTGGGCACTTACATGGCCGCCCTGGTCGAAGGCCGGCTGCCGCAGGTGTTGCTGCGCGCCGAGTCGGCGCTGCTGCGCCTGGCCGGCGCCGATCCCGAGCGCGAGATGGGCTGGCGCAGCTATGCCGTCGCGCTGCTGGTGTTCAACCTGCTCGGCGTGCTGGCGGTCTACGCCCTGCAGCGCCTGCAGGGCATGCTGCCGCTGAATCCACAGCACTTCGGCGCCATCGCCCCCGACTCGGCATTGAACAGCGCGGTGAGCTTCGTCACCAACACCAACTGGCAGGGCTACTCGGGCGAGAGCGCGATGGGCAACCTGGTGCAGATGCTGGGTTTCACGGTGCAGAACTTCCTCTCGGCCGCCACCGGCATCGCCGTCGCCTTCGCGCTGATCCGCGGCTTCGCCCGGCGCAACAGCGCGACCATTGGCAACTTCTGGGTCGATCTGACCCGCATCACGACCTATCTCCTGCTGCCGCTGTCCTTCGCCATCGCGCTGCTCCTCGGCAGCCAGGGCGTGCCGCAGACCCTGCGGGCCGACCGCAGCGTCACCCTGCGCAGCCCGGTCAGCTTCCAGGTGCCCAAGACCGACGCCCACGGCAACGCGCTCAAGGACGCCCATGGCAATCCGGTGATGGCCGCCTCGTCGGCCGCGCAGCAGACCCTGCCGCTGGGCCCGGTGGCCTCGCAGGAGGCGATCAAGGAGCTCGGAACCAATGGCGGCGGGTTCTACAACGCCAACTCGGCCCACCCCTACGAGAACCCCAACGCCTGGACCAACCTGCTCGAGATCTTCTCCCTGCTGCTGATCTCGGCGGCGTTGTGCCACACCTTCGGCCGCGTCATCGGCGACCGTCGCCAGGGCTGGGCGCTGCTGATCGCGATGGCCCTGATGCTGGCGGTGGCGATGGGATTCGAGGCCCACTTCGAGCAACAGGGCAACCCGCTGTTCGCATCGCTGCATGTCGACCAGAGCGCCAGCCCCGCCCAGGCCGGCGGCAATATGGAAGGCAAGGAGACGCGCTTCGGCATCGCCTCCACGGCCATCTTCACCGCCGCCACCACCGCCACCTCGACCGGCGCGGTCGACTCGATGCTGGACTCCAACACCCCGCTGGGCGGCATGGTGCCGATGATCCTGATGCAGCTCGGCGAGGTTGCGCCGGGCGGTGTCGGCACCGGTCTCTACGGCATGCTGCTGGTGGCGCTGATGGCGGTATTCGTCGGCGGGCTGATGATCGGCCGCACCCCTGAGTACGTGGGGAAGAAGATCGAGTCCTTCGAGATGAAGATGGTGTCGCTCGGCCTGCTGATCTCGCCGCTGCTGGTGCTGCTCGGCACCGCGATCGCCGCAGTCAGCAGCGCCGGCCTGGCCGGGCTGAACAACCCCGGCGCGCACGGCTTCTCCGAGATGCTCTACGCCTTCACCTCGGCGGCGAACAACAACGGCAGCGCCTTCGCCGGGTTGAATGCCAACACGCCCTTCTACAACCTGACCCTGGCGGTCGCGATGTGGTTCGGCCGCTTCGTCTCCATCGTCGCCGCCCTGGCGGTGGCCGGATCGATGGCGGCCAAGAAGCGTCTGGCCGAGAGCAGCGGCACCATGCCCACCCACGGCGGCCTGTTCATCGGCCTGCTGATCGGCACCGTGCTCCTGGTCGCCTCGCTGACCTTCCTGCCGGCGCTGGCCCTCGGCCCGATCGCCGAGCACCTGATGCTCTGGGGACCCCACTGAAATGTCACGCAAATCCCTACCACTGTTGGATCGCGCGCTGCTCGGCCCGGCGCTCGGCGACAGCTTTGCCAAGCTCGATCCCCGGGTGCAGTTCCGCAACCCGGTCATGTTCGTCGTCTTCGTCGGCAGCATCCTGACCACCGGGCTGTGGATCCAGGCTCTGGGCGGCCACGGCGAGGCCCCGGCCGGATTCATCGGTGCCGTGACCGTCTGGCTCTGGTTCACGGTGCTGTTCGCCAACTTCGCCGAGGCCCTGGCCGAGGGGCGCAGCAAGGCCCAGGCCGCCAGCCTGCGCAGCACCAAGGGCGCGACCCAGGCCAGGAAGCTGCGCGAACCCAAGTACGGCGCGGCCTGGACCCTGGTCGACGGCGAGTCCCTGCGCCGCGGCGACGTGGTCGTGGTCCAGGCCCACGAGGTGATCCCCTGCGATGGCGAGGTGATCGAGGGCGCCGCCACGGTCGACGAGAGCGCGATCACGGGCGAATCGGCGCCGGTGATCCGCGAGTCCGGCGGCGATTTCTCGTCGGTCACCGGCGGCACCACGGTGCTGTCGGACTGGATCGTCGTGCGTTGCACCGCCGACCCCGGCGATTCGTTTCTCGACCGCATGATCGCCCTGGTCGAGGGCGCCAAGCGCCGCAAGACCCCGAACGAGATCGCGCTGACCATCCTGCTGATCGCCCTCACCCTGATCCTGCTGATGGCCACGGTCACGCTGCTACCGTACTCGATCTACGCGACCCAGGCGGCCGGGCGCGGCCATGCGGTCAGCATCACCGTGCTGGTCGCGCTGCTGGTGTGCCTGATCCCGACCACCATCGGCGCCCTGCTGTCGGCCATCGGCGTCGCCGGCATGAGTCGCATGCTCGGCGCGAACGTGGTCGCGACCTCGGGCCGCGCGGTCGAGGCAGCCGGCGACATCGACGTGCTGCTGCTGGACAAGACCGGCACCATCACGCTGGGCAACCGCCAGGCCAGCGCCTTCCTGCCCTTCTCGGGGATCGACGAGCGCGAACTGGCCGACGTGGCCCAGCTCGCCTCGCTGGCCGACGAGACCCCGGAAGGACGCTCGATCGTCGTCCTGGCCAAGCAGCGCTTCAACCTGCGCGAGCGCGACCTCGAGTCGCTGCACGCGGTGTTCGTGCCGTTCTCGGCCCAGACCCGCATGAGCGGCGTCGACATCGGCGGCCGCCCGGTGCGCAAGGGCGCGGCCGACGAGATTGCCCGCTTCGTCACGGAGCGCGGCGGGCGGCTGCCCGCCGATCTGCAGACGCGCGTCGACGAGGTTGCACGCCGCGGCAGCACCCCGCTGGTGGTGGCCGACGACACCCGCGTGCTCGGCATCGTCGAGCTCAAGGACGTGGTCAAGGAGGGCATCAAGGAACGCTTCGCCCAACTGCGCCGCATGGGCATCCAGACCGTGATGATCACCGGGGACAACCGCCTGACCGCGGCGGCGATCGCCGCCGAGGCGGGAGTCGACGAGTACCAGGCCGAGGCCACGCCGGAGACCAAGCTGGCGCTGATCCGCAAGTACCAGGCCGAAGGCCGGCTGGTTGCCATGACCGGGGACGGCACCAACGACGCTCCGGCGCTGGCCCAGGCCGACGTCGCGGTGGCGATGAACAGCGGCACCCAGGCGGCGCGCGAGGCCGGCAACATGGTCGACCTCGATTCCAACCCGACCAAGCTGATCGAGGTCGTCGAGATCGGCAAGCAGATGCTGATGACCCGCGGCGCGCTGACCACCTTCAGCATCGCCAACGACCTGGCCAAGTATTTCGCCATCATCCCGGCGATATTCGTGGCCAACTACCCTGCCCTGCAGGCCCTGAACGTGATGCGCCTGGCCACGCCCGAGTCGGCCATCCTGTCGGCGGTGATTTTCAACGCCCTGATCATCGTGGTCCTGATCCCGCTGGCG
>JAKAHP010000246.1 GCA_021825505.1 Pseudomonadota bacterium | reverse complement strand
ACTTCGCGCCCAGCGACTCGATCTGCTCCTTGGCGGCCGGGCGCACGTCGGAGGCCTCGACCACGGCGCCCAGGCGCTTGGCGGTAGCGATCGCCTGCAGCCCCGCCACGCCGGCACCGAGCACGACCACACGCGCCGCCTTCACGGTGCCGGCCGCGGTCATCAGCATCGGCATGAAGCGCGGGTACAGGTCGGCCGCGACCAGCACCGCCTTGTAGCCGGCGATATTGGCCTGACTGGACAGCACGTCGAGGCTTTGCGCACGCGTCGTGCGCGGCGCCGCCTCGAGCGCGAACGCGCTCAGGCGCGCCGCGGCCAGCGTCTGCAGCCCTTCGGCGTTGTGCGGCTCGAGCATGCCGACGAGCACCGCACCGGGCTGCATGCGCGCCAGTTCGTCGGCTTGCGGCCGGCGCACCTTGAGCACCAGTTCGGCGCCCAGCGCCACATCGGCCTCGACCAGCTCGGCACCGGCGGCCGCGTAGTCGTCGTCGGTGACGCCGGCACGCAAGCCGGCGCCGCGTTGCACCAGCAGCGCGTGTCCCTGCGCGACGAGTTTTTTCACGGTCTCCGCGGTGGCGGCCACGCGCGCCTCGCCAGCCAGCGTTTCCGCGGGTACGCCTATGCGCATCGAACTCTCCTCATGTTCTGATTGGTTTCGTCGTACAGCTGACTCCGAACTTAACATTGTCGCTGCGCGATGCGAATATGTGCGCGCGCGAATTGAATGACCGACAATGTGCGGTTGCCATCGAGGTCAAGAAAACACCCATGCGCCAAGTCTGGAAACCGAGCGTGACCGTCGCCGCGATCGTCGAGCGCGATGCGCGCTTCCTGCTCGTCGAGGAACACACGCCCGACGGCTTGCGGCTGAACAATCCGGCCGGCCATCTCGAGCCGGGCGAAAGCCCGCTTGACGGCGCGGTGCGCGAAGCGCTCGAGGAAACCGCGTGCGTGTTCACGCCCGACGCACTGCTTGGTGTGTACCTGGCGCGCACCCAGCGCGCCGGTGAGGACACGACCTATCTGCGGCTGGCGTTTCGCGGCAGCGTGGGCGAGCCGATCGCCGGGCGCGAGCTCGACGCCGGCATCGTGCGCTGCGTGTGGCTGACCGCCGACGAGGTGCGGGCCAGCCGCGCACGTCATCGCAGCCCGCTGGTGTGGCAATGCGTGGCCGACCACATCACCGGCCGCCGTCTGCCGCTGGAGGCGGTGTACAGCGACCCCAGTGCGCTGGGCGCGGCCGGAGGCCTGCGGCCGTGACGCGGGTCGTGGTCGGCATGTCGGGCGGGGTCGACTCCTCGGTCAGCGCCTGGTTGCTCAAGCAGCAGGGCTACGAGGTCGTCGGCCTGTTCATGAAAAACTGGGAAGACGACGACGACAGCGAATATTGTTCGTCGCGCCAGGATTGGCTCGACGCCGTCAGCGTCGCCGACCTGATCGGCATCGATATCGAGGCGGTCAATTTCGCCACCGAATACAAGGACCGGGTATTCGCCGAGTTCCTGCGCGAATACGCCGCCGGACGCACGCCGAACCCCGACGTGCTGTGCAATGCCGAAATCAAGTTCAAGGCCTTCCTCGATCACGCGATGCGACTCGGCGCCGAGCGCATCGCCACCGGGCATTACGCGCGGGTACGCGAAAGCGCCGACGGCTGGCAGCTGCTGCGCGGGCTCGACCCGGCCAAGGACCAGAGCTATTTCCTGCACCGGCTGAACCAGGCGCAGCTGGCGCGCACGCTGTTTCCGGTGGGCGAACTGCCCAAGACCGAGGTGCGCCGCATCGCCGCTCAGATCGGCCTGCCCAACGCGCGCAAGAAGGACTCGACGGGCATCTGTTTCATCGGCGAGCGGCCGTTCCGCGAGTTCCTCAACCGCTACCTGCCGACGCGCCCCGGGCCGATGAAGACGCCCGACGGCCGCATCGTCGGCGAGCACATCGGGCTGGCGTTCTACACCCTGGGCCAGCGCCGCGGCATCGGCCTGGGCGGCAGCCGCGACGGCAGCGGCGAGCCGTGGTTCGTCGCGCGCAAGGACGTTGCCAGCAACACCCTGTATGTCGCGCAGGGCCACGATCACCCCTGGCTGCTGACGCGCACGCTGCGTGCCGCCGACGCCAGCTGGGTGGCGGGCCACGCGCCGGACGCGGCGCGCGGCTACGGCGCGAAGACGCGCTACCGCCAGGCCGACAGCGCCTGCCGCTTCGAATGCGCTGACGCCACCTCGGCCGACGGCTTCACGCTGAGCTTCGCGCAGCCGCAGTGGGCGGTGACGCCGGGGCAGTCGGCGGTGCTGTACGACGGCGAGGTGTGCCTGGGCGGCGGCATCATCGACGCGGCGCACTGAACATCGCCGCGGCGCTTCAGGTCATGCGCGCCAGCAGCGTCTCCATCTCCTCCATCATCGACTCGAGCCTGACCTTCTCGCTCGGGCTGCCGTCGAGACGGGTATCGAGCTCCTGCTCGATGTAGCACACGGTCATGCGCACGAAGGTGCTGTCGAGCGCCTTGCGCACCGCCGACAACTGCTGCGCGACCTTCAGGCACGGCTCGCCCTCGTCGATCATGCGCTGCACGCCGCGCAGCTGACCTTCGGCGCGCTTGAGACGATTCAGAATGTCGGTGCGCGACGCTTCATTGGTCAGTACGGACATCACATGCTCTCCTGGCTCGGGGGATTTCGGTGTCTGGCGCGATTTGCTCATCATCCAATTCCTTGCTGATGTTACCCACAAGGGTGAAATGCCGCGATCCCGGTTTGCCCCGGGATCGCGCCCCGGGCACGCGTCGCTGCGCGTGCCCTGCCCTGTAGAGCATGCCGCGGGGCTTTCAGTTCCCGCACGACACGCGCGTTTCGGGTATTCCGAGTTTTTTCAGGATCAGCGCCAGGGGGCAGAAGTTGCTGAAGCCGAACTGCAGCAGGTTGGCGCCGACGAAGGCGGTCACCCACAGGAACCAGCGCGACACGAACAGCGGGCTGGCGTCGACGCCGAGCAACAGCGACAGCAGGATCACGCTGCCGGCGAACACGCGGATGTAACGTTCGATGGTCATGGTCTCATCTCCCAGGAGGTCAGGCTTGGCCGGCTTGGCGCGCGGCGCGCGGAATGACGAAGCGGATCTGCCAGATGTAGTAGATCAGCGGAATCACGATCAAGGTCAGCAGGGTCGACAGCAGCGTGCCGAAGATCAGCGACACCGCGAGCCCGCCGAACACGGGGTCGGTGATCATGATGGCCGAGCCGAACATGATCGCCAGCGCGGTCAGCAGGATCGGGCGCAGGCGCACGGCGCCGGCCTGCGCCACCGACTCCTCGAGGCTGAAGCCGCGTGCGCGGTAATCGAGGATGAAGTCGATCAGCAGCAGCGAATTGCGCACGACGATGCCGGCCAGCGCGATGACGCCGATCATCGAGGTCGCGGTGAACGCCTGCTGCGTCAGCCAGTGGCCGGGGAACACGCCGATCAGGGTCAGCGGGATCGCGCCCATCACGATCACCGGCAGCATGAACGAGCGGTAGTAGGCGACGAGCAGCAGGTAGATGAACACCAGCGCGACGATGAACGCCGAGCCGAGGTCGCGGAACACGTCGAGCGTCAGCCGCATCTCGCCGCCCCACAGCAGCTGGTAACCCTTCAGGTCCGACGGCGGCGTCGCGGTGAAGCCGAGGTTGCCGGTGCGCAGCACGGTGCCGTCGGGCAGCGCGTGCCCGTCGAGCCGGCTGTTCAGGCTCAGCGTCGCGTACACCGGGCTGGAGCGCGCCATCTCGCCGCCGACGTAGACCACCGGGTGCTGGTCGCGCGTGTAGATCGGCTTGGACAGGTCGGTGCGCTCGATGCGGGCGATCGCCGCCAGCGGCACGATGTGCCCGCCCGCACCCAGGATCGGCATGTCCAGCAGCTGCTGCGGCGACTGCCGTTCGGCGCGCGCCACGCGCACGTCGATCGCCACCGGCTCGTCGGCGCCGGCTTCGTGCACCGCGCCGAGCTGCATGCCGGAGACGTAGCCGTGCAGCAGCTGGATCACCTGCCCGGGCACGATGCCCGACTGCGCCGCCTTGGCGCGGTCGATCACGATGCGGTACTCGTCGGTGGTCGCGGTCACCGAGTCGTCCTGGTTCATCAGGCCGTAGGTGTGGTCGAAGTCGCCGAGCACGGCCTTGGCCTCGCGGCGCAGCTGGGCGTAGGACGGCCCGTACAGCTCGGCCATCACCTGCGAGCGCACCGGCGGCCCCGGCGGCGTCTCGTAGAGCTTGACGAAGGTGTGGGGGAAGCGCGCGCGCAGCGGCGCCAGCTGCGCGTACAGGCGCTGCACGATGGCGTGCGACGGCGTCGCGCGCTCGTCCTTGGGCAGCAGGTCGACACGGATCTGCGCGAAGTTGTCGCCACGCTTGAGCATGTCGCCGCGCACCAGCGCGGCGAAGTCGATCGGCGCGGCCATGCCGACGAAGGTCTGGTAGTTGACGACTTCGGGGTTGCGCGCGAGCACGTCGCCGACCGCGCGCGCGACCGCGTCGGTGTGTTCCAGCGAGGAGCCGGCCGGCGTATCGACCTCGACCAGGAAGCTGTTGGTGTTGTCATTGGGCAGCATCTTCAGCTCGACGCCCAGCGCCGACAGCGGGCCGTTCATTCCCGCCGGCCGGATGAA
>JAKAHP010000014.1 GCA_021825505.1 Pseudomonadota bacterium | reverse complement strand
ACGAAAGCATGGTCGTGATCCGCTTCGCCGACCCGCGCGGCATCGACTTCCCCTACCTGCTGTCGATGCTGCACGACTCGTGGATGACGCGGCCGAACTGCCTGGTCGTTCCGGGCGGCAAGATGGGGCTGGCGATGCAGCTGATCTTCACGCCGATGATCCTGCGCCTGATCGACGTCAAGCGCCGGGCCGGTTGAAGTGGTCCAGAAAGGCATAAAGTTCGCACTTTGGCCCGAAGATTTCGCAACGAGATTCGCAATATGACAGCGCATAACGAATTGTTTCCGGTGATCGACCCGCAGCAGCGCAGGCGCCTTGCCAATGCCATCCGCTTCCTCGCGATCGACGCGGTGGAGGCGGCGAAATCGGGTCATCCGGGCGCGCCGATGGGCATGGCCGACATCGCCGAAGTGCTGTGGCGCACCCATCTGCGCCACAATCCGGCCGATCCGCACTGGGCCGACCGCGATCGTTTCGTGCTGTCCAACGGGCACGGCTCGATGCTGATCTACGCCCTGCTGCATCTGAGCGGTTACGCGCTGCCGCTGGACGAGATCAAGCGCTTCCGCCAGCTGCACAGCAAGACGCCGGGGCATCCGGAAGTCGGCTACACGCCCGGCGTCGAAACGACGACCGGGCCGCTGGGCCAGGGCATCGCCAACGCGGTCGGCATGGCGTTCGCCGAGCAGTTGCTGGCGCAGGAGTTCAACCGCCCCGGCCACGACATCGTCGACCACTACACCTACTGCTTCGTCGGCGACGGCTGCCTGATGGAAGGCATCAGCCACGAGGCCTGCTCGCTGGCCGGAACGCTGAAGCTGAACAAGCTCATCGCCTATTACGACGACAACGGCATTTCGATCGACGGTCACGTCGAGCACTGGTTCACCGACAACACCGCGCTGCGCTTCCAGTCCTACGGCTGGAACGTGATCGGCCCGATCGACGGCCACGACGCGCTCGCCGTCGAGCTCGCCACCGCCGAGGCCCGCACCAGCGCCGACAAGCCGACGCTGATCATCTGCCAGACCACGATCGGCTGGGGCTCGCCGAACAAGGCCGGTACCCACGACGTGCACGGCTCCGCGCTGGGTGCTGCCGAGATCGAGGCCACGCGCCGCGCGCTGGGCTGGGAGCACGGACCGTTCGAGATCCCGCAGGACATCTACGACGCGTGGAGCGCGCGTGAGCGTGGCGCTCGCCTGCAGGCCGACTGGAATACCCGCTTCGACGCCTACGCCAAGGCGCACCCGGCGCTGGCCGCCGAATACCGCCGTCGCATGGCCGGCGAGCTGCCGGCCGACTGGGCGCAGATCGTCGCGCGCCTGTACGCGTCGGCGCGCGGCGTCAGCGCCGCCACCGCGACGCGCAAGGCCTCGCAGATCGCGCTGGAGACGCTGGTGTCGTCGGTGCCGGGGCTGTTCGGCGGCTCGGCCGACCTGACCGGGTCGAACCTGACCGCGGCCAAGGAATCGCGCCCGTGGGCGCACGCCAAGCCGGGCGAGGTCGCGAACTACGTGTCGTACGGGGTGCGCGAGTTCGGCATGGTCGCGATGATGAACGGCCTCGCGCTGCACGGCGGCTTCATTCCCTACGGCGGCACTTTCCTGATGTTCTCGGACTACGCGCGCAACGGCGTGCGCATGAGCGCGCTGATGAAGCAGCGCGTGGTCCACGTGTTCACCCACGACTCGATCGGTCTGGGCGAGGACGGGCCGACCCACCAGCCGGTCGAGCAGACGCCGAGCCTGCGGCTGATCCCCAACCTCGACGTCTGGCGTCCGGCCGACGTGCTCGAGACCGCGGTGGCGTGGGCGCATGCGCTCGAGCGCCGCGACGGGCCCAGCGCGCTGTTGCTGTCGCGCCAGAACCTGCCGGCGACCGTGCACGGCGACGGCGGCGAGGCGCGCATCGCGCGCGGCGGCTACGTGCTGGCCGATTGCGAGGATCCGCAGGTGGTGCTGATCGGCACCGGCTCCGAAGTCGAGCTGGCGAGCCGCGCGCAGCAGCAGCTGGCGGCCGCCGGGGTGCGTGCGCGCGTGGTCTCGATGCCCTGCACCTCGGTGTTCGACCGCCAGGAGGAGGCCTATCGCAACACCGTGTTGCCGCTGTACGTGCCGCGCGTCGCGGTCGAGGCCGCGCACCCGGACTTCTGGCGCAAGTACGTCGGACTGTCGGGCGGGGTCGTCGGCATCGGCAGCTTTGGCGAATCGGCCCCGGCGGGCGAGCTCTACCGGCATTTCGGCATCACCGCCGAGCATGTCGCCGAAGTCGCGCAGGCGGTGGTGCGGCTGCACACGTCGCGCCGCGAGGCCGACGACGGCAACGTCGTGCGTTCGACCAACTGATGGCGCGCGTCGACCTGGTCCTGTTCGACCTCGACGGCACGCTGGTCGAGACCGCGCCGGAAATCACCGACGCGGTCAACGACCTGCTCGCCGACCAGGGGCTGCCGCCGGTGGGCGAGCAGCTGGTGGCGGGCTGGATCGGCCACGGCACCGGCGAGCTGCTGGCGCAGGCGTGGGCGCACGCCGCCGGCGTCGACGTCGAGGTCCTGCGTCGTGACGGCACGCTGGCGCGGCTGACGCCGCGCTTCGCCGAGTTCTACGCGCGGCGCTGCGGCACGCGCAGCCGGCTCTACCCCGGGGTGCTGGAAACGCTGCAGGGTCTGCGCGCGCGCGGCGTGCGCTGCGCGGTGGTGACCAACAAGGAGCAGCGCTATACGGCGCAGCTGCTGATGGTGCAGCAGATCCGCCATTTCTTCGACCTCGTCGTCTGTGGCGACACGCTGGCGGCGAAGAAGCCCGATCCGTTGCCGGTACGCTATGGGCTGGACGCGCTGCAGGTCGCGCCGTCGCATGCGTTGTTCGTCGGCGATTCGTCGATCGACGTGGCCACCGCGCGCGCCGCCGGCATCCGGGTCTGGGTCGTGCCCTATGGCTACAACATGGGCCGTCCGATCGCCGAAGCCGGCCCCGACCGCGTCATCGCGACGCTGGCCGCGCTGCTCGAGGCGGACGACGGCCTACGCGCGGCCTGAATCGAATTCTTTGCCACAAAACTCAATTTCCAAGCCTTCAAGGAGATTCAAATGACCATTCGTGTTGCGATCAACGGATTCGGCCGCATTGGCCGCATGGCGTTCCGCGCGATCGCGAAAGAGGCCGAGTTCGGCGACATCGAAGTCGTCGCGATCAACGATCTGCTCGAGCCCGACTATCTGGCGTACATGCTGCAGTACGACTCGGTGCACGGCCGCTTTCCGTCGACCGTCGCGGTCGACGGCGGCGACCTGATCGTGGGCGGGCGCCGCATCCGGCTCAGCGCCGAGCGCGATCCCTCGGCGCTGAAGTGGGGCGAGGTCGGCGTCGACGTGGTCATCGAATCGACCGGTTTCTTCCTGACGCTCGACACCTGCCAGAAGCACCTCGACGCCGGCGCCAAGAAGGTGGTGCAATCGGCGCCGAGCAAGGACGACACGCCGATGTTCGTCTTTGGGGTCAACCACGCCAGGTACGCCGGCGAGGCGATCGTCTCGGCCGCGTCGTGCACCACCAACTGCCTGGCCCCGGTGGCCAAGGTGCTGAACGACAACTTCGGCATCAAGCGCGGTCTGATGAGCACGGTGCACGCCGCCACCGCGACGCAGAAGACCGTCGACGGCCCGTCGGCGAAGGACTGGCGCGGCGGCCGCGGCATTCTCGAGAACATCATTCCGTCGTCGACCGGCGCGGCCAAGGCGGTCGGCAAGGTGATTCCGGAGCTGAACAAGAAGCTCACCGGCATGTCGTTCCGCGTGCCGACCTCGGACGTCTCGGTGGTCGATCTGACCGTCGAGCTGAGCCGCGAAGCCAGCATGGAGCAGATCTGCGCGGCGATGAAGGCGGCCTCCGAAGGCGAGCTCAAGGGTGTGCTCGGCTACACCGACGAGAAGGTCGTGTCGACCGACTTCCGCGGCTGCCCGCTGCCGTCGATCTTCGACGCCGACGCCGGCATCGCGCTCGACCCGACCTTCGTCAAGGTCGTCACGTGGTACGACAACGAGTACGGCTACACCTGCAACATGCTGCGCTTCGTCAAGCACGTCGCGGCCCACTGATCCACCGAGCGTCGAGCGCGGGCGCCTGCCGGCGCCCGCGCGCCGAGGAGACGAGACCATGAAGATCCTGACTTTCGAAGACATCTGCAAACGCGGGCTGGCGCAGGACCGGCGCGTGTTCATCCGCGCCGACCTGAACGTGCCGCTGAACGATGCCGGCGAGATCACCGAGGACACGCGCGTGCGCGCGTCGGTGCCGGCGATCCGCATGGCGCTGGACGCCGGCGCCGCGGTGATGGTGACCTCGCACCTGGGGCGACCGACCGAAGGCGAGTTCCACCCGCGCGATTCACTGGCGCCGGTGGCGCGCCGTCTGGGCGAATTGCTCGGGCGCGAGGTGCCGCTGGTCTCGAACTGGGTCGACGGTGGCTTCAAGCTGCGCCCGGGCGAGGTCGTGCTGCTCGAGAATTGCCGCCTGAACAAAGGTGAAAAGAAGTGCGATGACGGCCTTTCGCGAAAAATGGCCGAGCTTTGCGACATTTTCGTGCACGATGCGTTTGGCACTGCGCACCGCGCCGAGGCCAGCACCTACGGCATCGCGAAATACGCCGGCATCGCCTGCGCGGGCCCGCTGCTGGCGGCCGAGATCGACGCCGTGCACCGCGCGCTGGCCGCGCCGGCGCGGCCGCTTTTGGCCATCGTCGCCGGCTCCAAGGTGTCGACCAAGCTGACCATCCTGCAGAGCCTGGCCGACAAGGTCGACGGGCTGATCGTCGGCGGCGGCATCGCCAATACCTTCATGCTCGCCGCCGGGCTGCCGGTGGGCAAGAGCCTGGTCGAGCCCGACCTGGTCGACGACGCGCGGCGCGTCATCACGCTGATGAAGGCGCGCGGCGCCGAGGTGCCGATTCCGGAGGACGTGGTGTGCGCGAAGAGCTTCAGCGCCAGCGCCGAAGCCACCGTGAAGGCCGCGACCGAGGTCGAGGCCGACGACATGATCCTCGACATCGGCCCGAAGACCGCCGCGAAACTCGCCGCGCAGCTCAAGGCCGCCGGCACCATCGTCTGGAACGGGCCGGTCGGCGTGTTCGAGTTCGACGCCTTCGCCCACGGCACCGAGACGCTGGCGCACGCGATCGCCGACAGCGCCGGGTTCTCGATCGCCGGGGGTGGCGACACGCTGGCGGCGATCGCCAAGTACGGCATCGCCGATCGCATCGGCTACATCTCGACCGGCGGCGGCGCCTTCCTCGAAGTGCTCGAGGGCAAGACGCTGCCGGCGTTCGAAATCCTCGAACAGCGCGCGATGGTCGCGCTGTCCTGACGCTTCACTGAAACATCTCGACCTTCGCTCTGGAGTAGCTTCATGGCCCTGATTTCCCTGCGTCAACTGCTCGACCATGCCGCCGAACACGGCTACGGCGTGCCCGCGTTCAACGTCAACAATCTCGAGCAAATGCGAGCGATCATGGAAGCCGCGGCCGAGACCGATTCGCCGGTCATCGTGCAGGCCTCGGCAGGTGCGCGCAAATACGCCGGCGCGCCGTTCCTGCGCCACATGATCCTGGCCGCGATCGAGGAATTCCCCGACATCCCGGTGTGCATGCACCAGGACCACGGCACCAGCCCCGCGGTGTGCCAGCGCTCCATCCAGCTCGGTTTCTCGTCGGTGATGATGGACGGCTCGCTGGGTACCGACGGCAAGACGCCGACCAGCTATGCCTACAACGTCGACGTGACCCGGCGCACGGTCGAGATGGCGCACGCCTGCGGCGTTTCGGTCGAAGGCGAGCTCGGCTGCCTCGGTTCGCTGGAGACCGGCACTGCGGGCGAGGAAGACGGCATCGGCGCCGAGGGCAAGCTCGACCACAGCCAGCTGTTGACCGACCCCGAGGAAGCCGCCGACTTCGTCGCGCAGACCGGCGTCGACGCGCTGGCGATCGCGATCGGCACCAGCCACGGTGCGTACAAGTTCACGCGGCCGCCGACCGGGGACATCCTGGCGATCGGTCGCATCAAGGAAATCCACGCGCGCATTCCGAACACGCACCTGGTAATGCACGGATCGTCGTCGGTGCCGCAGGAGTGGCTGAAGGTGATCAACGAGTACGGCGGCGACATGGGCGAGACCTATGGCGTTCCGGTCGAGGAGATCGTCGAAGGCATCAAGCACGGCGTGCGCAAGGTCAACATCGACACCGACCTGCGCATGGCGTCGACCGGCGCGGTGCGCAAATTCCTGGCCGAGAACCGCAAGGAGTTCGACCCGCGCAAGTTCCTCGCCGCGTCGACCAAGGCGATGAAGCAGATCTGCAAGGCGCGCTACGAGGCCTTCGGCACCGCTGGGCACGCCTCGAGGATCAAGGCGCTGAGCCTCGACGCGATGGCCAGCCGCTACGGGGTCTGAGCCGGAGTCGGTCGCGCGCCGCGGTTCTCAGGCGAAGGCCTTGGCCAGCAGCGACAGCACGCTGGCCAGCACCAGCGCGTGACCGACCTTGAGCCAGCCGAGGTCGCGCGACTGGCCGTACAGCCGCAGCTCGACCGCACGCAGCGCCTGCTCGACCTTGTCGAGGCGCTGTTCGACCTTGTCGAGGCGCTGCTCGACCTTGTCGAGGCGCTGTTCGACCTTGTCGAGGCGCTGTTCGACCTTGTCGAGGCGCTGTTCGACCTTGTCGAGGCGCTGTTCGACCTTGTCGAGGCGCTGTTCGACCTTGTCGAGGCGCTGCTCGACCTTGTCGAGGCGCTGCTCGACCTTGTCGAGGCGCAGTTCGACCTTCTCGAGGCGCAGTTCGACCGTATCGAGGCGCTTCGTGGTCTGTTGCTGTCCGCCGTGCAGGGTCGACACCTCGCAGCGCCATTCGTGGTGCCACTCGCAGCGCCACTCGACAAGCTGAGTCACCGTGCCTTCGAGTCGCTCGCGTGCTGCTTCGTGCGGGGCGATCGCGTCGCTCAGCGCTTCGCCGAGTACGCGCGCGGTGGCCTCGGCCTGGGGCGCGGGCGTACCGACAGCCTTGAGGCCGTCGGCCAGGCGCAAGGTATCGATCGCGATGGTGGACATGACGGTCATTGTGGCGCGGCGCGGCGATGCAGGGAAGCCATGCCCCTGACGCCGACGCGTTCACGCGGCAAGCCAGGAGAGACGATGCAAAACAGGCAGCTGGCCCGTGGGGCTCAAGGAGCAACCGGCATGAGGAGGGTCGTCCCATGAGCGTGCAAGCCCTGATCTTCGACGTCGACGGAACGCTGGCGCAGACCGAGCGCGACGGCCACCGCGTGGCGTTCAACCGCGCCTTCGCCGACGCCGGGCTGGACTGGTACTGGGACGAGGCGCGCTACGGCGAACTGCTCGCGGTGACCGGCGGCAAGGAACGCATGCTGCAGCATTGGCGCGAGATCGACCCGCAGGCGGCGGCCGCGCCCGATGCCGCGGCGCGCATCGCCGCGCTGCAGCAGGCCAAGACCGCGCACTACCTGACGCTGGTCGCCGCCGGCGCGGTACGGCTGCGTCCAGGCGTGGCCCGATTGCTGGACGAGGCGCGGGCTGCCGGCCTGCGCCTGGCCATCGCGACGACGACGACGCCGGCCAACGTCGATGCGCTGTTGCGCGCCACGCTGCACGCCGACGCGCCGAGCTGGTTCGACTGCATCGGCGCCGGCGACGTGGTGCCGCGCAAGAAGCCCGATCCCGGCATCTATCACTGGGTGCTCGAGCGCCTCGGCGTCGATGCCGCGCAATGCCTGGCGTTCGAGGATTCGGCCAACGGCTTGCGCGCGGCGCGCGCCGCCGGGCTGCGCACGGTGGTGACGCGCAACGACTACACGCGCGAGGAGGATTTCACCGGCGCCTGGGCCGATCTGGACAGCCTGGGCGAGCCGGGGGACGAGGCGCGTGGCAAGGTCGATGGCGCACCGTGGCGCGGCATCGTCGACGTCGCGCGCCTGCGCGCCTGGGTCGGGAAATAGTCCGCTGCGCTAGGCCAGCAGCACCAGGCGCGCGCCCTGCGCGCTGCCGGCCGGAGCCACCGCCTGCGCCATCGCCAGCGCCAGGTGGCGCACGCTGGCCCATGGCGCATGCGGCACGCCGGGCGGGCGCAGGCCCTTGATGGCGCGATCGCAGTTCAGCGCGCGCAGCAGCAAGCCCTCGAGCAGCGCGCCGCCCAGGCGCGGCAGTGCGCGCTGCAGCAGTCGCTCGCGCGGCCCCCAGATGCGGTTGGCGCGCGCCAGCGCGGCGAACGGCTCGCCGCCGTCCAGGCCCTGGCGCATGCGCATCCAGGCGCGCAGCTCTTCGGCCAGCGTCCAATGCGCCAGCACCGGCGACACGCCCTCGCCCTCCAGCCCGTCGAGCATGCGCAGCAGCCGCGCGACATCGCCGGCGAGGATGGCTTCGCCGAGCCGGAACACGCTGTAGCGTGCGGCGTCCTGCACCAGCTGCTCGACGCGCGCGGCGTCGAGTTCGCCCGGCTCGCACAGCAGCGCCAGCTTCTCGACCTCCTGATGCGCGGCCAGCAGATTGCCTTCGGTGCGCGCCACCAGCAGGTCCAGGCAGGCCTGGCCGGCATCACCCGAGGGCAGGCGCAGGTCGTGGCGTGCGAGGCGCTCGCGCATCCAGGCGCCGAGTTGCGCCGCCTCGACGCTATCGATGCGCAGCGCGGTGCCGGCGGCGGTCAGGCGCACGAACCAGTCGGCCTTCTGCGTGGCCGCGTCCAGGCGCGGCAGCACCAGCACCAGCAGCAGATCCTCGGACGGCGCCGCGGCCAGTTCGAGCAGTGCCGCTGCGCCATCGCGCCCCGGCTTGCCCGTGGGCAGGCGCAGCTCGAGCAGCTTGCGCTCGCCGAACAGACTGAGCTCGCGGCTGCTGCCCAGCAGCGTGCTCCAATCGAAGCTACGCTCGACCTGATACGGTTCGCGGCTCGCATAGCCGGCCGCGGCCGCGGCGGCGCGAATCTGGTCCAGCGCTTCGTTGACCAGCAGCAATTCGTCGCCGAACACGACGTAGGGGCCGCGCAGGCCGTCGCGCAGCGCGGCGCCGAGTTGCTCGGGGCGCAGTTGGGCCATCAGTGCGACGTGCCGCCGACCGCGGCGAGCTGATAGAGCATGCGTTCGACGAGATCGCTGCGCATGCCGGCGAACAGCAGTTGGGCCTCGTTGGCCTTGGCCAGCGCCGCGCCGGTGCTGTAGCTCAGGGTACTGCTCTGCTGCAGCGTCGTTGGCGCGATCAACTGCGCACCGTCGGCCGCCACCAGCTGATAGCGCACGGTCTCGAGCAACTGGTATTGCGCGACCGTGCCGTCGCCGTTGTAGGCCATCGGCACCTGGGTTTCGCCCACGCTGAGCAGCGTCAGCACCGCCTGCGCCTGTTTCGGATCGGCGACGATGCGCGTCGACGTGGTCGCCGCGATGCGCTGCTGCAGCTTGTCGTGCAGCGCGCCGCCCTGGCCGGCCAGGGCCAGCGTGGCGAAGCCCAGCGAGGTTGAGCCGCGCAACTGGAAGCCGCAACCGGCCAGCAGCAGCGCCAGCAGCAGCAGCGCGCGACGGGAGTGCTCAGACCACGACATTGACCAGCCTTCCGGGAACGACCACGACCTTTTTCGGTGTGCGGCCTTCGCTGAAGCGCACGAACGCTTCGCTGGCCAACGCTGCGGCTTCGATCGCCTCGCGCGAGGCCTGCGCCGGCACCTGCAGCGCGCCGCGCAGCTTGCCGTTGATCTGCAGCACCAGCTCGATCTCGTCGAGCTGCAGCGCCGCCTCGTCGACCTGGGGCCACGGCGCGTCGAGCAGCTCGCCGTGCTCGGCGGCGAAGCCCAGCTCCTGCCACAGCCCATGCGCGATGTGCGGCGTGGCCGGGTATAGCGCGCGCAGCAGCACACTCCAGCCCTCGCGCGCGACGCGCTGCGACCACGCGTCATCGGCGAGCTGCTCGAGCAGATTGAGCAGCTTCATGCAGCCCGACACGACGGTGTTGTACTGCATGCGCTCATAGTCGTAGCTGATCTGGCGCAGCAGCAGATGAACCTCACGCCGCGTCTTCTTCGCGTCGCCGGCGCCCAGCTCGCTCCACGGCGCCGGCGCGGGCGCCGGCCGCGCGCGCAGCGCCGCGGCGCCGTCCCAGACCCGGCGCAGGAAGCGGTGCGCGCCCTCGACGGCCGCGTCGTTCCATTCCAGTGTCGCCTCGGGCGGCGCCGCGAACATCGTGAACAGGCGCGCGGTGTCGGCGCCGTAGCGCTCGATCAGCTGCTGCGGGTCGACGCCGTTGTTCTTGCTCTTGCTCATCGTGCCGACGCCGCCGTAGTCGACCGCGGAGCCGTCGGCCTTCAGGCGCGCGCCGACGATCTGGCCTTGCGCGTCGTACTCGTTGTCGACCTCGTGTGGCCAGAAATACTCGATGCCGCCCTGCTCGCCGCGCCGCGAATAGATGTGGTTCAACACCATGCCCTGCGTCAGCAGCCGCTTGAACGGCTCGCTGGCGCGCACCAGCCCGAGGTCGCGCATCACCTTGGTCCAGAAGCGCGCGTACAGCAGGTGCAGGATCGCATGCTCGATGCCGCCGATGTACTGGTCCATCGGCATCCAGTAGTCGGTGCGCGCGTCGACCATCGCGTCGGTGTTGTCGGCGCAGGTGTAGCGCATGAAGTACCACGACGAGTCGACGAAGGTGTCCATCGTGTCGGTTTCGCGCTTGGCCGCGGCACCACACTGCGGGCACGCGACGTCGACGAAGGCGGCGCAGCGCGCCAGCGGATTGCCGCTGCCGTCGGGAATCAGGTCCTCGGGCAGCACCACCGGCAGATCGACTTCGGGCACCGGCACCGCGCCGCAATGCGGGCAGTGGATGATGGGAATGGGCGTGCCCCAGTAGCGCTGGCGCGAGATGCCCCAGTCGCGCAGCCGCCAGGTGGTGCGCGTCTCACCCAGCCCGCGCGCCGCCAGCAGCGCGGCGACGCGCTCGACCGCGTCGCGGTGGCCGAGGCCGTCGAGCTCGGCGCCGGAGTTCACGCAGCGCCCGCGCTGCTTGTCGGCATAGGCCTCGGCCCAGGCGGTGGTGCTGAACGGCGTGCCGTCGACTTCGACGACCTGGCGGATCGGCAGTGCGTACTTGGTCGCTAAGGCGAAATCGCGCTCGTCGTGCGCCGGCACGCCCATCACCGCGCCGTCGCCGTAGCTCATCAGCACGTAGTTGCCGACCCACAGCGGGATCGGCTCGCCGCTCAGCGGGTGTTCGACGAACAGCCCGGTGGGCATGCCCTCCTTGTCCTTCAGCGCCAACTCGGCCTCGGTGGTGCCGCCGAGCTGGCAGCGTGCGATGAACGCTGCCAGTTCCGGATTGCCCGCGGCCGCGTGCGCCGCCAGCGGGTGCTCGGGCGCTACCGCGCAGAAGGTCACGCCCATGATGGTGTCGGCGCGCGTCGTGAACACGTACAGGCGTCCGTCCTGGATCAGCCGTCCCTGCGCGTCGGCGATGCTGTGCGGGAACGCGAAGCGCACGCCGTCGCTGCGCCCGATCCAGTTCTCCTGCATCAGGCGCACGCGTTCAGGCCAGCCCGACAGGTATTCCGGATCGTCCGGGTCGGACACCGCGCGCAGCAGTTCGTCGGCGTAGGCGGTGATCTTCAGGTAGTAGCCGGGGATCTCGCGCTTCTCGACCGGCGCGCCGCTGCGCCAGCCGCGGCCGTCGATGACCTGTTCGTTGGCCAGCACGGTCTGGTCGACCGGATCCCAGTTGACGACCTGGGTGCGGCGTTCGGCGATGCCCTTCTCGAGCATCTTCAGGAACAGCCACTGGTTCCAGCGGTAGTACTCGGGCGAACAGGTGGCGACTTCGCGGCTCCAGTCGATCGCCAGGCCCATGGCCTGCATCTGGCCTTTCATGTGCGCGATATTGGCCCAGGTCCACTGCGCCGGAGGCACGCGGTTCTTCATCGCCGCGTTCTCCGCCGGCAGGCCGAACGCGTCCCAGCCCATCGGCATCAGCACGTTGTGGCCGCGCATGCGCAACTGACGCGCGAGCATGTCGTTGATCGTGTAGTTGCGCACATGGCCCATGTGCAGCTTGCCGCTCGGATACGGCAGCATCGAGCAGGCGTAGAACTTGGGCGCGTCGCCGTCCTCGCGCACGCGATAGGCGTCGGTGGCTTGCCAGTGGGCTTGCGCCGCGCGCTCGACCGCGGCGGCGTCGTATTTCTCGTTCATGTCGGCTCGATCAGGAATTCGCGGCCGCGTCGCGGCCTCGTGTGGCATGTTAGTCGCCGGACCGGCGCATGGGTTCAGCGCGCCGGGGGCGCCGTCACCAGTCCGATGTGGCTGAGCCCGGCGTGCTGCGCGGCGCCCATCACCGCGGCGACCCGGCCGTAGGGCACCGCGCTGTCGGCGCGAATGCGCAGCTCGGTGTCCGGCGCGGCGCGCGCGGCGGCTGCAAAGGCCTGTGCGAGCCGCGCCGCGTCGACTGCCTCGGTGCCGAGATACAGGCGGCCGCTGCGATCCACCGAGACGTCGAGCGCGTGCGGCGGGCGCGGTGCCGGCGCTGCCGCCGAGGGCGGCAGGCGCAGCGCGATGCGCCCGCTCAGCAACGGTGCGGTGAGGATGAAAATGACCAGCAGCACGAGCATCACGTCGATCAGCGGCGTCATGTTGATATCGCTCATCGGGGCGTCGTCGGCGCCGCGCTCGAAGCGACCGAAGGCCATCTCAGCGCTCGCCCAGCAGGTGCTGCAAGTCGAGCGCGAAGCCCTCGAGCTCGGCGTCGAGCGCGCGCGCGCGCTTGCCCAGCGCGTTGTAGGCGAGCACCGCCGGAATCGCCACCGCCAGCCCAGCGGCGGTCATGATCAAGGTCTCGCCGACCGGGCCGGCGACCTGCTCGATGCCGACCTGGCGCGTCGTGGCGATCGCGGTCAGCGCGTGATAGATGCCCCAGACGGTGCCGAACAGGCCGACGAAGGGCGCGGTGCTGCCCACGCTGGCCAGCAGCACGTGGCCGGCGTGCAGCCGGCGGCCGGCCGCGCCCAGCGCATCGCGCAGTTCGCGGCGCACGCGGTCCGGGTAGCTCTGCCAGGCGTGCGCGTCGGGGTCGGCGGCCAGCCGCGCGGCTGCGTCGGCCAGCGCCGAGGCCAGACCGCCGGGGTCGACCGCGCGTGCCGCGGTACCGGCGGCGCCGCGCGAGGTCGCATCCCAGAACGCGGCGATCGCGCGCGGCACGCGCCGGCGTGCCGCCGCCAGCAACAGGCCTTTCCACAGGATGACGAACCAGCTCGCCAGCGACATCGCCAGCAGCGTCAGCGCGACGGCATGGCTCAGTGCATCGCCGTCGTGCCAGAAACCGTCGAGGCCGCCCATGCTCAGGCCCCGATCACGTCCTGCATGTCGTAAAGGCCCGGCGCTTGCGCAGCGAGGAAACGCACCGCGCGCAGACTGCCCTCGGCATAGGTCGCGCGGCTGCTCGATTTGTGCGTGATCTCGATGCGCTCGCCGGTTCCTGCGAACAGCACGGTGTGATCGCCGACGATGTTGCCGCCGCGGATCACGGAGAAACCGATGCTGCCGGCGGCGCGCTCGCCGGTGTGGCCGTGGCGTCCCCATACAGCATCGCGCGCCAGATCGCGCCCGGCCGCGGCGGCGACGACCTCGCCCATCTTCAGCGCGGTGCCCGACGGGGCGTCGACCTTGTGGCGGTGGTGGGCCTCGATGATCTCGATGTCGTAGCCCTCGGACAGCGCGCGCGCTGCCTGCTCCAGCAGGCGCAGCACGACGTTGACGCCCACGCTCATGTTCGGCGCCAGCACGACGGGGATGCGCGCCGCGGCAGCGCGGATGCGCGCCAGCGCGTCGGCGTCGAAGCCGGTGGTGCCGATGACCATCGCCACGCCCAGGCGCACGCAGGCCTCGAGGTGGGCCAGGGTCGCCTCGGGGCGGGTGAAGTCGATCAGGAAGCGCGCATCGCGCAGCCCGGCGTCGAGCTCGGCGGTGACCGCCACGCCGGTGTGCAGCCCCAGCGCGCTGCCGGCGTCGTGGCCCAGCGTCGGCGCGCCGGCACGGTCGAGCGCGCCGCTCAGGACGCAGTCCGGCGCGGCGTCGATGGCCTCGATCAGCATGCGGCCCATGCGGCCGCTGCTGCCCGCTACCGCAATGCGGTGCGCCGTCATGGCGCCGGCCCGTCCTGCGCCTGCAGCCGGTCGATCTCCGCGGCGGGCGCGACCAGGGTCAGCGGCCCGGCGGCCGAGGCCGAGGTCTTCGGCGCTTTCGCGATCACCGCGTCGGTTTCCTTCTGCACCTGGGCGGCGCTGAGCGTCTTCGCGCTCGCGCCGCCGTGCAGCTCGTTGATCTGCGCGACGAACGCGGTTTCCGACGGCAGTGGATCGCCCTGCGTGCGCAGCATCCGGCCGTCCTTGTCGAAGAACACCGAGAAGCGACGCACCAGCGGGGCGTGGTAACCCTGGCGCAGGCTGAACACATAGTCCCAGCGGTCGGCGTGGAACAGGTCCTGCAGCAGCGGGGTGCCGAGGATCGCGCGCACCTGGTCGCGGCTCATGCCGGGCTTGAGTTGCGCGGCCATCTCCTTGGAGACGAAATTGCCCTGCACCACGTCGATCCGGTAGGGCTTGAACAGACTGGTCAGGTCGCGCTGCTGCACCGCGGTGCTGCAGGCAGCCAGCGGCAATGTCGCACACAGCAGCAACAGGCGCGCGCGGCGCGGGATCGGGACGGGCATCGGCGATTCGGCGCGTGCTGGCCGCGCTCCGGGTGAACTATGATGTCTATTCTAAACATCCCGCCCGACATGCCGGTTTCCAACGCCCAGGGTTTGCGCAGCACCGGACTCAAGGTGACGCAGCCGCGCCTGAAGATCCTCGAGATCTTCCAGAAGGGTGCGCAGCGCCACATGACCGCCGAGGACGTCTATCGCGAACTGCTCGGGGACGTGTCGTCGCGCGACATCGGGCTGGCCACCGTGTATCGCGTGCTGACCCAGTTCGAGCAGGCCGGAATCCTGTCGCGCACCCATTTCGAGTCGGGCAAGGCGATCTTCGAGATCAACGAAGGCAAGCACCACGACCACCTGCTGTGCATGGACTGCGGGCGCGTGGAGGAATTCGTCGACGCCGAGATCGAGCGCCGCCAGCAGCGCATCGCGGCCGAACGCGGTTTCACGCTGCGCGAGCATTCGCTGGCGCTGTACGCGAACTGCGCGCGCGAGGATTGCCCGCATCGCCCGCCGACGCCGGGCGCCGACGCGACCGGCTAAGCGGCCGCGCCCGGCCTTCAGTCGTCGCCGCCTTCGAGCATCGCGATGCGCTGGCGGTCCTGGAACTCCTTGAAGGTGTCGATTCCCCGCAATTGCAGGATGGTGTTGCGCACCGCGGCTTCGACCAGCACCGCGAGGTTGCGGCCGGCCTCGACCGGAATCAGCACCTTGCGGATCGCCACGCCGAGCACGTCCTGGCGCACATTGCCGGTGGGCAGGCGTTCGAAGTCCTGATCCGGCGTGTCGCGCCGCACCAGGTGCACGATCAGGCGCAGGCGCAGCTTGCGCCGCACCGCGGTCTCGCCGAAGATCGTCTTGATGTCGAGGATGCCGATGCCGCGAACTTCCAGCAGGTTCTGCAGCAAGGGCGGGCAGTGGCCTTCGATGGTGCTTTGCGTCACGCGCAGCAATTCCACGCAATCGTCGGCGACGAGTCCGTGGCCGCGCGAAATCAGCTCGAGGCCGAGTTCGCTCTTGCCCAGGCCCGATTCGCCGGTGATCAGCACACCCAGGCCGAGGATGTCCATGAACACCCCGTGCAGCGTCGTGCGGTTGGCGAACAGCTTGGACAGGTAGGCGCGCAGCACGTCGATCACGAACGCTGCCGGCTCCTGCGTCGTGAACAGCGGGATGCCGGCGGCGTCGCTGGCCTGCACCAGCGCCGGCGGCGGTTCCTGGCCGTCGGCGATGACCAGGGCCGGCGGCTCCAGCCCGACCACGCGACGCACGCGCCGGCCGCTGTCGGCCTCGTCGGCGTGCACCAGATAGTGCACTTCGCGCCAGCCGAGGATCTGCACTCGGTAGGGGTGGATGTAATTCAGATAGCCGACGAGGTCGGCGCCCGAGCTGGCGCCTTCGACCGCGGCGTCGTCGAAGCGACGTTCCGGGTTGCCCTGGCCCGCCAGCCACTGCCATTTCAGCAGCGCGGCGTTGGCCTCGAACAGGCTGTCGGCGGAAAGGGTGGCGGCTTTCAACGCGTCGACGCGGCGCTCAGGCGGCGTGCTGCAGCGGAGCCCAGTCGCACACCATGCGATGCATCGCGGCGGCGTCGTCGGCGTGCAGCAGGCGTTCGCGGAAACCGTCGTCGGACAGCATCTCGGCGACCGTCGACAGCAGTTCGAGGTGCTTGGCCGAGGCCGCCTCGGGTACCAGCAGGAACACCAGCAGCTGCACCGGCTGGTTGTCGGGGGCTTCGAACGGCACCGGGCTGCTCAGGCGCAGCAGCGCGGCGCTGGGCTGCTTCAAGCCCTTGATCCGTCCGTGGGGAATGGCGACGCCTTGACCGAGGCCGGTCGAGCCGAGTCGCTCGCGCGCGAACAGGTTGTCGGTGACCACCGCGCGTGCGAGCCCGAGATGGTTCTCGAACAGCAGGCCGGCCGATTCGAAGGCGCGTTTCTTGCTGCTGGCCTCGACGTTCAGCTGAACGTGGGCCAACGGCAATATCTGGGCCAATGGATTCATGATATCGGTTTGGGATGCACTCGGCCCTCCCAGTGTATCGGGTCGGCGCCAGCGCGTTGCCGGCGCCGACCGCGGGTCAGGACGCCAGGTCCAGATGCTTGCTCGCGACCGCCTGATGCGAGCGCGTGCGGTTCTTGTGCTCGACGACCTGACGGTCGAGCTTGTCGACGAGTTCGTCGATCGCCGCGTACAGGTCCTGATCCTGGCACTCGGCGAAAATGTTACGCCCCTTCAGTTGCAGATTGCATTCGGCTTTCTGTCGCCTTTCCTTTTCTTTTTGTTTTTCAACCGACAACAGCACGTTGACGCTGATCAGCTGGTCGAAATGGCGCACGACGCGATGCAGCTTCGATTCGACATAGCCGCGAAGCGCCGGGGTCACTTCCACATGATGGCCGCTGATGGTCAGGTTCATAAGTCTCTCCTGGAACAGAGTCGTTTTGCAATGTCTCGACCCGCTCGCGCGGGCCGCGGCGCCCGCCGCCGCGGCCCGCGCAGGGGGCGATTGCAGTGTGCGCCTGCGCTGCGCCAAAAGCAAGCCGCGCGCTTTTCGAGGTCTTTCGATGCTGCGGGAAACCGCGCGCAAAAAGCGCGGAGTCGCACACAAACGCAGCGTTCTATGGTTATTCTGTTTGCAACATCCGGAAACAAGAGAGCCCGGCGAGCGTGCAGGCGTCGTTAGTGCGGGGGGGCTTCGGCCTCGCGCAGGCCGAGCGCTTCGGCGTACACCGAACGGTGCCGCAGCAGGCTGCCGATCACCGAAGCGATCACGCAGGCCGGCATCGCCGCGAGCACGACGTTGTAGTTGCGCGTGGTCTCGAACATCATGATCGCCGACATCGCCGGCGCGTGGGTGGTGGCCGCGAGCAGGCTGCCCATGCCGACCAGCGTCCACAGCGCTGTCGAGTGGCTCGCGTCGGGAACGAGCATCAGGTGCGCGACGAACAGGCCGAGCGCGCCACCCAGCGCCAGCGTCGGCGTCAGCACGCCGCCGGGGATGCCGGCGGCGCTGGCCGCGGTGACCGCGAGCAGGCGCAGCACGAACACCGCGCCGAGCGCGCCCAGACTCCACGGGTTGAGCAGCATCGACTGCACCAGGCTGTAGCCGTTGCCCCAGACCGTGGGCGACGCCAGCGACAGCGCGCCGATGAACAGGCCGGCCAGCCCCATGCGCAGGGGCAGCGGCAGGTCCAGCGCCTGGTAGCGCCTGCGGGTGGTGTCGAGCAGCCACAGGAACAACGGGCCCAGCAAGCCGGCCAGCACGCCCAGCAGCGAGGCGTCGAGCAGGTCGACGAAGTGCACCGGCGGGATCGGCGACGGCACCAGATACAGCGGCCCGGCGGCGAACAGGCTCTGCGTGGTCAGTTCGCCGATCACGGCGGCGACCAGCACCGCGGCGATCTCGCGCAGTTCGAGGCCACCGAGGATGATTTCGGCGACGAACAGCGTGCCGGCGATCGGGGCGTGATAGGCCGCGGCGAAGCCGGCCGCCGCGCCGCAGGCGACGATCAGGCGCTGGTGGGCGACGTCGGCACGCGCGCCGCGGCCGAGCAGCGAGGCGATCAGCGCGCCGAACTGGATCATCGTGCCCTCGCGGCCGATCGTGATGCCGCTGCTGACCGCCACCAGCGACGAGCCGGTCCGCACGATGTTGGGCGCGAACGGCAGCCGGCCGTCGCCGATGCGAACCGCCTCCATGTATTCGGGGCCGCGCGGGCGCCGGATCCAGCGATGCCCGGCCCACATCAGCAAGCCGCCGGCGGCCGCGCCCAGCGGCGGCACCACGACGCGGGCCCACAGCGGCAGGTCGGTGGCGACCTGCACCAGGTGCTCGTGGCGGCTGTACAGGTGGATCAGCGCGGCCATCGCGAGGCGGAAGCTCTCGACCGCGAGCGCGCCGATGAAGCCGATCGCCGCGGCGACCACGAGCATCGGCACCATCGGATCGAGGCCCTGACGGAGGTGGGCGAGCAGGGAAGGCAGGCGGCGCGGCATCGTAGGAACGCAGTGCAAATCGACATGGTAAGCGGCGCGAGCTCTGCGACAATGCGCCGATGCACGAAGCCGAATTACCCACGCCCGACTTTCTGCGCAAGATTTGCGCTCCATCCGACCTTGAACGCGCGGTGGCCGCGTTGCCGCGTCCGCTGGTGTTCACCAACGGCGTGTTCGACATCGTCCATCGCGGCCATGTGACCTATCTGGCGCAGGCACGCGCGCTGGGCGCGGCACTGGTCGTCGGGCTCAACTCCGACGCGTCGGCGCGCCAGCTTGGCAAGGGCCCCGAGCGGCCGCTGAACGCCGCAGCCGACCGCGCCGCGGTGCTGGCGGCGCTGGCCAGCGTCGACCTGGTGGTGGCGTTCGACGAAGCCGATCCGCTGGCGCTGCTGCAGCGCGTGCGCCCCGACATCTACGTCAAGGGCGGCGACTACGCTATCGAAACGCTGCGCGAGACCGCGCTGGTGCGCAGCTGGGGCGGCAGCGCGCGCGCCATCGCGCTGGTGCCGGGACGCTCGACCACCGCGCTGGTGCGGCGCATCCGCGGCGAGTCCTGAGCCGCGGTCGACCCGCGCTCAGGCGCTCTTGCGCTGGGTGGCTGGAGGAATGCGCAGCGCCTCGCGATATTTCGCGACGGTGCGCCGTGCCACGCTGATGCCCTGCGTGGCCAGGCGTTCGGCGATCTCGCCGTCGGACAGCGGCGCTGCGGGGGGCTCGTCGTGCACCATCTGCCGGATGATCGCGCGCACCGCGGTGCTCGACGCATTGCCACCGGTGTCGGTGGCCAGTCCGGAGCCGAAGAAATACTTCAGTTCGAAGGTGCCATGCGGGGTCAGCATGAACTTCTGGGTGGTCACGCGCGAGATCGTCGATTCGTGCAGACCAAGCTCGTCGGCGATCTCGCGCAACACCAGCGGACGCATGCCGAGCTCGCCGTGGCTGAAGAAATTCTGCTGCCGCTCGACCACGGCCTGCGCCACGCGCTCGATGGTCTCGAAGCGTTGCTGCACGTTGCGCACGAACCAGCGCGCTTCCTGCAGCTGCCCGGACAAGCCGCCGCCCTCGCGCGAACGGCGCAACAGTTCGGCGTAAAGGCCGTTGATGCGCAGGCGCGGCAGCACTTCCGGGTTCAGCACGGCGCGCCAGCGCTTGCCGCTGCGCTGCGCGATCACGTCGGGCACGATGCTTTGTGCCGGGCTGCCGCCGAAGCGTGCACCCGGGCGCGGATCGAGCCGCGCGATCAGCTGTTGTGCGGCGCGCAGCGCTGGTTCGTCGACGCCGAGCGCGCGGCCGAGGCGCTTCCAGTCGCGCCGCGACAGCAGCGCGAGGTGACCTCCGGCGCACAACGCCAGCGCCAGTTCGCGCGCTTCCGATTCAGGCAGACGCAGCAGTTGCAGTGTCATGCAGCCGGCGAGATCGGCCGCGCCGATGCCCGCCGGGTCGAAGCTCTGCACCAGTCTCAGTCCGACGCGCAGCGCTTCGGCCAGCGCTTCGCGCTCGGCTTCGTCGGCCTGCGCGGCCAGCTCGTCGGCGAGTTGCTCGGGGCTCTCGGGCAGGTAGCCGTCGTCGTCCAGCGAGTCGATGATGGCCTCGGCGGCGGCGCGTTCGGTCGGCGACAGCGCCAGTCCGGCGAGCTGGGCGCGCAGGTGCTCGCGCAGTCCCGGCGTGGCATGCGCCAGGCCGAGCGGGTCGAAGTCCTCGTCGGCGTCGCCGCTGCCGCTGCCTTGCCAGCTCTCGCCGCGCGATTCGTCCCAGGCGTCGGCGTCGCCGCTCCAGTCGGCCTGGTCGAGGCGCAGCTCGGCGCCCTCGTCGCCGGCCGTTTCGGTGGCCGGTGTCGCGATCTCGGCGACGTCGCTGCCGGGCGGTGGCGACGCCGGGCCCTCGTCGCGCGCCGTGGCGTCGGCCTCGGCGGGCGCAGGCGCCGCGTCCGGGCCTGCGGCAGCAGCCTCGTTCGGCGCGGCCTCGGCGCCCGACTCGTCGGGCTCGAGAAAAGGATTGGCCTCGAGCATCTGCTCGATTTCCTGCTGCAATTCGACGGTGGACAGCTGCAGCAGCCGGATCGACTGCTGCAACTGGGGCGTCAGCGCCAGATGCTGCGACAGGCGCAGATTCAAGGACTGCTTCACAGCCTGAAACCTTCGCCGAGATAGACCTTGCGCACTGCCGGGTTCTCGACGATTTCAGTTGGCTTTCCGGTCGCCAGCACGCTGCCTTCACTGATGACGCAAGCGTGGTCGCAAATGCCCAGCGCCTCGCGCACGTTGTGGTCGGTGATCAACACGCCGATGCCGCGCTCTTTAAGGAACTGGACAATGCGTTGAATTTCGATCACCGCAATCGGGTCGATGCCGGCAAACGGCTCGTCGAGCAAAATGATCTTCGGGTCGGTCGCGAGCGCGCGGGCGATTTCGACGCGCCTGCGCTCGCCGCCGGAAAGCGCCGTGGCCGGCGTGTCGGCCAGGTGCTCGACGTGCAGCTCGCGCAGCAGCTGGCCCAGCCGTTCGTCGATGGCGTCGCGACCGAGCGCTCGTCCGTTGGAGTCGCGCTGCAGCTCGAGCACCGCACGGATGTTGTCGGCCGCGCTCAGGCCGCGGAAGATCGACGCCTCCTGCGGCAGGTAGGACAGCCCAAGCCGCGCGCGGCGGTACATCGGCTGGCGCGTGACGTCCTCGCGGCCGAGATGGATGGTGCCGCCGTCGGCGCGCACCAGTCCGACGATCATGTAGAAGGAAGTCGTCTTGCCGGCGCCGTT
>JAKAHP010000245.1 GCA_021825505.1 Pseudomonadota bacterium | reverse complement strand
CGTGCGTGCGTGCGCGCTTGAGATTGCTGGGCTGGAATGTGCGCTTCATGGCGGCGCTCGCGGGTGTATGAAAAAAGGCCGCCGATTATCGCGAGACGCACGCGGCACTGTCAATTGCGCGCTGCTCGTGCGGGCGCGTTGCTACACTGCCGGTTCGGCCCTCTGCGCCGCGTGTCGCGTGCTGCGCGGCTCCGCTTTCTTTCCGGAACATCCATGAGCGATCTATGGCAACGCTGCCTCGCTCGCCTCGAAGGCGAGCTGGGCAGCGACATGCATACCTGGCTGTCGCCGCTGCAGGCGCGCCAGGAAACCGCCGGTCTGCGCCTGTTTGCGCCCAACGCCTACACCGTCGATACGGTGCGCGAGCTATACCTCGAGCACATCCGTACGGTACTCGAGCATCTCGCCGGCAAGCCGGTCGCGGTGATGCTGGAAGTCGGCAGCGCGCGGTCTGCGCAAGCGGCCGTCGCCGCGACGGCGGTTCTCGACACGTCGCCAGCGCACGGCGCGGCGCGCGCGACGACCGCTGCCGAGGACGACCCGTTCGAGAGCAATCTCGATCCCGCCTACACTTTCGAAACCTTCGTCGAGGGCAAACCCAACCAGTTGGGCAAGGCCGCGGCGATGCAAGTCGCGCAAGCGCCCGGCACCGCCTACAACCCGCTGCTGCTGTATGGCGGCACCGGCCTTGGCAAGACCCACCTGATGCATGCGGCGGGCAATCTGATTGCAGCAACGCGGCCTGGTGCGCGCGTGCTGTACCTGCGTTCCGAGCAGTTCGTCGGCGCCATGATCGAGGCCTTGCGCAGCAAGAGCATGGACGCGTTCAAGCGGCGTTTCCGCGAGGTCGATGCCCTGCTGATCGACGACATCCAGTTTTTCGCCGGCAAGAACACCACGCAGGAAGAGTTTTTCCACACCTTCAACACCCTGTTCGAGGGCAAGCAGCAGATCATCCTCACCTGTGACCGCTATCCGCGCGAGGTGGAGAACCTCGAGGCACGGCTGAAATCGCGGCTGGGCTGGGGCCTGTCGGTCGCCATCGAACCGCCGGATTTCGAGACGCGCGCCGCTATCCTGCTTGCCAAGGCGCAGCGCAAGGGCATGGCCCTGCCCGAAGACGTGGCGCTGCTGCTGGCGCGCCGGATCCGCTCCAACGTGCGCGATCTCGAAGGCGCGCTCAACACTCTGGCCGCACGCGCCAATTTCTTCGGCAAGCCGATCACGCTGGCCTTCGCCGAAGAGACGCTGCGCGATCTGCTCTCGGTGCACCAGTTGGCGGTGACCGTACCGAACATCCAGAAAACCGTGGCCGATTATTTTCAGGTGCGGCTGTCGGACCTGCTCTCCAAGCGTCGGGTGCGCTCGCTGGCGCGGCCGCGGCAATTGGCCATGGCCCTGTCGAAGGAGCTGACCGAGCACAGCCTGCCGGAAATCGGCGAGGCCTTTGGCGGACGCGACCACACCACGGTGCTGCATGCATGCCGCACGATCAGGGCGTTGTGTGAAAAAGACGCGCGCATGCACCAGGACTGGGACAAGCTGATCCGTATACTCACCGGATAAATTCCTGTGGATAACTCGAGGCGGCATGGTTGGCGCGACGATTGTCCACAGGGCGTTCCCCACCGGCGCACAACTTCGTGCTCGCGTCTCAAGCGTGCAACGGCATGAAAGTAAAAGGTTTTATAGGTTTTGCACTACATGCACAGGCCCAACCACTACCGCCGTACAATCTCTAAAATAGAACAGGAGCGGATCGCACCATGCGCGCCAGTCTGACCCGGGACACCTTGTTGCTTCCCCTGCAGCGCATCATCGGCGTTGTAGAACGCCGCCAGACCATGCCGGTGCTCGCACATGTGCTGGTCGAAGTCAACAACCAGGGCCGCGTCACGTTGACCGGCACCGACATGGAAGTCGAAATGATCGGTAGCACGACCGCAGAAAGCAGCGATCCGGGATCCTGCACATTGCCTGCGCGCAAGCTGTACGACCTGCTGCGCGCACTGCCCGCCGATATACGCATCGACTTGAAACTGGAGGGCGAGCGCGCGCTGCTGCGCGCCGGGCGCAGTCGCTACACGCTGGTGACATTGCCCACCGCCGACTTTCCCACCCTTGACAATATCGAGGTCATCGACCGACTGCGCATCGGTGAAGCGACGCTGAAGGCGCTGATCGAGCGCACGCAGTTCGCCATGGCCAACCAGGACGTGCGCTATTACCTCAACGGCATGCTGTTCGACATGCATGGCGAGGTGCTGCGCTGTGTGACGACGGATGGCCACCGCCTGGCGATGGCGCAAACCGCGCTGCCTGGAAATGGCAATCAGGCGCGCCGGCAGCTGATCGTCCCGCGCAAGGGCGTGCTGGAATTGGCCGGTTTGCTGGAAGCGGGCGAGGGCGAGGTGGAACTGGAGTTCGCGCGCAATCACCTGCGCGTGCACCGCGAAGGCGTACGCTTTACCAGCAAGCTCATCGACGGCAAGTTCCCCGACTACGAAACGGTCATTCCGATCGGCGCGGACCACCATGTCGTCGTCGATCGCAACGTGCTGCGCGAGACCCTGCAACGCGCCGCGATCCTGTCCAACGAGAAGTACCGCGGGGTCAAGCTGGAACTGGCAAAGGGGCGCATGCGCATCGTTGCCCACAACCCCGAGCAGGAAGAAGCCGTGGAGGAAATCGAGGTCGAAACCGCAGTCGACGACCTCTCGGTAGGCTTCAATGTCGGCTACCTGCTCGATGCGCTGGGTTCGTTGCGCGGCGAACGGGTCACCTTGCGCCTGCGTGACGCGCAGTCGAGTTGCCTGGTCGAGGGCGTCCCCGACGAGCACGCGCGCCATGTGATCATGCCCTTGCGCCTGTGAGAGGCCGGATCGCGCGTGCAAGGCGGCACCTGCGGCGGACGGCGCGAGGATGTACGTCGAACAACTCGTATTGACGGATCTGCGGTGCTTCGCAGCACTTAAGCTGGTGCCGTGCCGCGGCGTCAACGTGCTGCTGGGCGACAACGGCAGCGGTAAAACCAGCATTCTCGAGGCGCTGTACGTGCTTTCGCACGGACGTTCGTTTCGCGGCGGCGGCGGCGCGGCGGCGCTGATACGCCGCGGACAGGCCGCGTGCACGGTCCATGCCGTATTGGGCGGCGCGCAGCAGCGCCGGCTTGGCCTTACGCGAATGGAGCACACGTGGCAAGCCCGCATCGATGGGCAGCCGGCGGCTCGTCTCAGCACGTTGCTTGGACTTTGTCCGGTGATTTGCGTGGAACCCGGCAGCCAGGCGCTGATTGCCGGCCCGGCCGAACTGCGCCGGCGCTTCCTGGATTGGGGTGTGTTCCACGTGGAGCAACACGGCTTCATCGATGTCTGGCAACGGCACCGGCGCGCCCTGCAACAACGCAACGCGCTGTTGCGGGATGCGCTCGATGACCGGCAGATGCGGATCTGGGAACAGCGCTTGGCGCAAGCCGGGCAGGAACTCGATGCGTTGCGGCGGGCATATCTGGAACGCTGGCGAGAGCCGCTCGCCCGATACTTGTCACGCTGGCTGCCCGAACTGGGCGACCCGCTGTGCCAGTATCAGCGCGGCTGGGCGGCAGCGAGTGAACTCGATGCGGTGTTGCGCGGCGCGCGCGAGCGGGATCGTGCCGCGGGGTTCACCCGCGCGGGTCCGCAGCGCGCCGATTGGGCATTGACCTTCTCCCGCGCGCCGGAACGGCACCAGCTCTCGCGCGGCCAGACCAAACTGGTCGCGCTGGCGTGCATGTTGGCCCAGTTCGAGGTGTATCGCAGCGTACATGGCGACGCCCCGATTTTGCTTCTCGATGACTTGGCATCGGAGTTGGATCGCGCGCATGGCGAGCGCGTGCTGGACGAGGTGCTCGACTGCGGCGCGCAGGTATGGATCTCCGGGACGACGTTTCCCTGGCGGAAGCAGTTCACGGGGCGCGTGTTCCACGTGGAACACGGCGCCGCCCGATGTGCCGATGGATCCGCGCTGGCGCAGGGGGGGGGGGCTGTTAGAATTGAACGACTGGCCGCAACGCGGCGCCCCCTTTCGACCGGCATGAACGACCCCGCACCGCAAAATTACGACGCCAGCAGCATCAAGGTTCTCAAGGGGCTGGAAGCGGTGCGCAAACGGCCCGGCATGTACATCGGTGACACCGATGACGGCACCGGATTGCACCATATGGTGTTCGAGGTGGTCGACAACGCCATCGACGAGGCGCTGGCCGGCCATTGCGACCACGTCCGCGTCGATCTGCTGGAAGACGGCTCGGTCAGCATCGAGGATAACGGCCGCGGCATTCCGGTCGACATTCACCCGGAAGAGGGCCGCTCCACCGCCGAGGTGGTGATGACCGTCCTGCACGCGGGCGGCAAGTTTGACGACAACGCCTACAAGGTATCCGGAGGCCTGCATGGCGTCGGCGTCTCGGTGGTCAATGCGCTGTCCGAACACCTTTGGCTGGAAATCCACCGCGACGGCCACGTGCATCGCCAGGAATACCGTATGGGCGAGCCGTTGTTTGCCCTGCGCCGCGAGGAAGCCAGCGGCCGCCGCGGAACCACCGTGCGCTTTCTGCCCAGCACGGCGGTTTTCTCGACGACCGGGTTCCATTACGAGATCCTGGCCAAGCGGCTGCGCGAGCTGGCGTTTCTCAATTCCGGCG
>JAKAHP010000244.1 GCA_021825505.1 Pseudomonadota bacterium | reverse complement strand
GAAACGTTGCACCCCGCTCGCGTAGGCGCAGCCGGCTTCGAGCACACGCGCGAGTTCGCCTTCCTCGACGATCGTCGCCAGCCGCTCCACCGCGGCGCCGTAGGCGTCGAAGTCAAGCCGCGCCCCGGTGTCGCCGAACACGCGCATGCGCGCCACCGGCTGCACTCGCGTGGCGTCGATCTGCGGCCACGCCTTCAATCGGACCAGCAGCCCCACAGACGCCGGCGACAGCGCGTAGATCCGTTCATCGAACGGCGCCTGCGCGCTCGGGCGAAACTTCGGCGGCGCCGGTCCGACCAGCGCCACCCGCAGGCCCGCCTGCGCGCAGCCCAGCGCGGCCGCCAGCCCGACCAGGCCGGTTCCGACCACCACCGCGTCCTTCGTCTCGACTGCCCGGTCCATCGCCCGCGTTCCCACCGATTCCGCCGCCGTCGCGCGTCGCCGGCGGCAGGATAAGGCTTCGCACGTGCACGCGCCCGAGCGGCACGATAGCGCCAGCCCGCCGTTCCGTCCCGCCGCACCGTGGCGCGCGACCCGCGGGCGGCGTCGCTGCGCACGATCACGCCGCACCGGCCCCGATCTTCGGCGTATCGTGAGCGGGGCTGGCGATCGGCGGACCGCCCCGACACGACGCGCGGTTGGTTCCATGTCTCGCGTCGCGCGGGCGGCAGACCACGCGGTGCGGCCCGGCCGCGGGCCGTCGCCGGCGTTGCGGCTCGAAAGCGGTAAGCGATGGCCGCCGGCGGCCTTGACCCAGGCAGCCACGCGCCGCCGAACCCGCAACGACCGACGAGCAGCGGCTCGGGCGTAGCGCATGCGGCGCGATCGCCTAAGGAAAGGCCGTGAAGCCGTCGGCGCGCGCTCGCATCATGATCGTCGACGATCATCCGATCGTCCGGTACGGTGTTGCGCAGCTACTGAACGCGCAGCCCGACCTGCAGGTGATCGCCGAGGCCGAGGACGCCGAAGACGCTTTGCGTCAGTTGCGCCACGGCGCATTCGATTTGCTGATCGTCGACATCTCGCTGCCTGGGCCGTCCGGACTCGAACTGGTCCGCCGCGTCAAGGCACGCAACGCCCACCTGCCGGTGCTGGTGCTGTCGATGCACGACGAATCGGTGTATGCGGAGCGAGCGCTCGCCGCTGGTGCGCGCGGCTACCTGATGAAGCACGAAGCGACCGACGCGCTGGTCGGGGCCGTGCGCACAGTGCTCGCCGGCGGCATCCATCTGAGTAACCGTCTTCGAAGTCAAGTGTGGTGAAGGGCCGGATTCCAGGGTTGACGGGTTCTGACCATCGCGTTCAGGATAGTCAGCAGCTTGCGCATGCAGGCCACGAGGGCGACCTTGGGCAACTTGCCGGCGGCCCGCAGGCGTTCGTAGAAGGCCTTGATCACCGGGTTGCGGCGGCTGGCGGTCAGGGTGGCCATGTACAGCACCCGTCGGACCTCGAAGCGGCCGCCCTGGATGCGTCGTCGGCCCTTGCTCGAACCGGAGTCGTTGGCCATCGGCGCCACGCCGGCCAAGGTGGCGATGGCGCGGCGGTTCAGCCGTCCCAGCTCGGGCAGGGCTGCCAGCAGCGTGGCGCTGGCCACGGGGCCGATGCCGCTGGCCGACTGCAGCAGGGCGTCGAGCTGGCCGAAGTGCTCGCGCACGTGAGCCACCATCTGGGTCTCGATGTGGTCGAGCTGTGCCTGGATGGCGGCGATGATGGCCTGGATGCTCGGGTGCAGACCCCTGGGCGTGATCTGCAGCCGCTGCCGCTCGGCGGCCAGCATGGTCAGCAACTGGCGCCGCCGCGTGACCAGGGCCGCCAGCCACTGCTGCTGCGCATCGGGCAGCGGGCGCAGCAAGCGCGCCAGGTCGTCGCGCCGCCGCAGCACGGCGGCGAACTCGGCCAGCATTCGAGCGTCCACCGTGTCGGTCTTGGCCAGCAGGCCCATCGACCTGGCGAACTCGCGCGCCTGGCGCGGGTTGACCACCGCCACCGGCAGGCCGGCGGCCTGCAGCGCGCAGGCCAACTCGGCCTCGTAGCCGCCGGTGGCCTCCATCACCACCAGCGCCACCGCCAGCGGCTTGAGCGCCGCGATCAGCGCCGAGTGGCCCTCGGCCCGGTTGTCAAACCGCCGGGCATCGAGCACGGCGCCCAGCACCGCAACATCGACGTGCGCCTTGGCCACGTCGATGCCCACCACCACGGAGGAAGCAGACATGGTCCTCGGATCCCTTGCTTGTGCATGCGCGCTCTTCGGCGGCGCGCGTAACCGTTCGGGCTTGCAGAAGACCAGCGCGGCGACCGTGCGCTCTGTACTCAGATACGGGCTCGATCACCCCAGCCGCTACCAAACTGCACGGGCCGGTCTGGCCGCCTCTTCGGCAGCCAAACTCTACCGCGCTGACCTGGACTGAACATACAAGCCGCGCGATGCAACAGCGTTGGTTGCAACCCACCGTCACCGGCCAAGCCAGCGACGAGCCGCTGCGGCGGCTGACCGAGCGCGAGCTCGAGGTATTTCAGCTGATCGCCCAAGGGTTCACCTCGGCGCAGATCGCCAAGCGCATCAACCGCTCGGTCAAGAGCGTCGAGGCATACAGAACGGCGATTCGCGCCAAGCTCGGCGCCAAAAGCACGCTCGACCTGGCGCGGCTGGCGCTCGCGTACTTTCCGAGCGCGCGGCGGTGAGCGAGCCCGGCGCCGAAGACCGGAGCGATTCGGCGCAATCGGCTAATATCGCGCCCGCTCGAATGGCCAAGTAGCTCAGTTGGTAGAGCAGAGGACTGAAAATCCTTGTGTCGGTGGTTCGATTCCGCCCTTGGCCACCACAAATTTTGTTCTTTAAAACAAGCACTTGGATCTTCCTGCCGTCTCGAAGATACGCGGAAGATGAGAATCCATGTGCGATTTCGTTGCACATGCGCACGGCGCCAAGGCCGGGGGCGCCCCGAAGGTTCCACAACCGGTTCACTGTCCTAGCAGCCCGTTGAAGAAACCGCTGGTGTGTGCGATTCACAGACATCCTTTCAACGTTTCGTCGAGTTATCCACGGCAGCGCGCGGGCGTCGCTTGCGACGAACGCGAACGCGCGCCGCGGTGGATAGACATGGACGCCCCCAGTTTGCAAGGCTCTCTCTCATTGGCGGCGGTCAGGAAGAGGTTGCAGACATACATCCGACCTTCAGACGCACCAAGCGCTTCGGCCCTGATGGAATGCGCTGGCTGGTTCCTCTACAACTCTGCGAGCTCGAAGCTCGTTATCCACGCCAGGTTCGACCAGCCCCGGTCTTACCTCTCCTGCCATCAACGATCGAGTGCCAAAGCAACGGCGATCGTCCCGTTCGCTGTTGAACCAGCGTGCGTGATGACGGCTCCGCGGTCGTGATGCTACGCGGCCTTGAGCTCTGCCGGGCGGTTCTGTGCGACGCGCTGCGTCAATGCTGTCGTGAGTTGCTTCATGTCGCGGTACCCGCGCAGCTTGCGGATCCGGTCCTTGGCGTCGATGAACGCGCCGGCGACCCAGCGCAGTGTCATCTGCCCGTCCCTCCGGCGCTTGACGTTGCGCGAGTAGCGGGCGATCGAGCCGTTCAGGTTCTCGATCGGATTGGTCGTTCGCAGCGTGCGGTACAACGCGCCGGTGATGCCAAGGCCCTGGACGGTCAATGTTTCCTCCAGCCCTTCGCGCAGGCTCGCGGCGGCGCCGGGATGCTTGGACTGCAGCACCGCGGCCAGGCGCCGCAGCCGCTTCTTGGCGAGGTCGGTGTTCCCGCTGTCCCAGGCGTCGCGCAGTGCGCGAACGACGCTGTCAAGAGGAACCCAAATCTCCCCAGTCGTGGGAATCGAATCTTCCCCACCCGGTTGAGAATCAGGACTCGGTCGATTCCGCGGCACGGATCAGGCCGGCCTTCAGTTTCTCCTTGAGCCGGTAGGAGTTGCCGCGGATGTTCAGCGTCACCGCGTGATGCAGCAGGCGGTCCAGGATCGCGGTGGCGATCACTCGATCGTCGAACACGTCACCCCACGCGGCGAAGCTCTGGTTGCTGGTCAGGATCAGCGGCCCGCGCTCGTAGCGGCGGCTGATGAGCGGGAAGAACAGGTTCGCCCCCAGCCGGTCGATCGGCAGGTGCGTATTTCAGCGATCGTGGACGACTGTTTCAGGTTGATCGCGGACAGCGCTTCAGCGTGATCGTGGACGGCATTTCGCGGTGATCGCGGCCGGGTACGGATGCGCGCAAGCGATGTTGTTGATGGTGGCGCAGGCGTTGTCGCAGGCTTGTCCACGGCGGCGCGCGGGCGTCGCTTGCGACGAACGCAAACGCGTGCCGCGGTGGGCAAGCCGTGTTTCGTGCGCCGACGGTGGCGGGCTACAGTCATGCGGACGCGCCTGCTTTGCGCGGCTTCTTGCGCAGCGATTCGCCTTTCAACGTGATGCGATGCGCAGCTCCTCGAGCAGGCGCGAGCAGCGCGCGTACAGGACGCCGAAGCCACAGCGCGCGGCGCGCTGCGCCAGCGCGCACGCGCTCCAGGTCGTGCCCACGCCAGTGGCCCCGGTGACGAGCACGTTGTGGCCGCGGCGCAGCCAGTCGCAGGTCGCCAGTTCGGTGACGAGGCCGCAGTCCAAGCCGCGGCTGGCGCGCCAGTCGATGTCCTCCACACAGGCGCTGCTGTCCTTGAGCTTGGCGGCCTTGAGCAGGCG
>JAKAHP010000013.1 GCA_021825505.1 Pseudomonadota bacterium | reverse complement strand
GCGAGCCAGAGCACCCAGACGACGAAGGCGAACAGGCTGAAGAACATCAATGCGAACCAGTCCAGCGCCGCCAGGCTGCCGCGTCGCATCACCGGCAGCGCCAGCGTCGCCAGCAGCGCCGCCGGGGGCAGTGTCGCCAGCATCGCTTGCGGGTGGTAGCCAGCGCGCAGCGCTTCGAACGCGGTCAAGGCCAGCAGCGCGGCGGGTGCCAGCACATGCCATTCGGTGAGCGATTCGCGCCAGCGCCACAAGGCCCAAAGCGCCAGCGGCCACGCCGGCCACAGGAACCAGGCCGCGGTGCCCAGTGCGTGTTCGGCACCGCTCCAGCCGGCGGACGGCGCCAGGCGCGCGCCGCCGTGCAAGGCGAGCAGCAGGGCGGCAGCGCCCGTCAACAGCGCGCCCAGCACCGAGGCGCGAGCGCCGTCCAGCGCGCCATGCGGCAGCAGCGCGAAACCGATCAGCAGCGCACCCAGCGTCAAGGCCGGTGCGCCGCCCAGCGCCAGCGCGACCAGCGCGGCGGCCCCGAGCAGCGCGGCGCGCATGCGCGCCTGCGGCATCAGCGCCGCGGCCAGCAGCAGCGCGCTGCTGGCGGCCAGTTGCACCAGCGCGGCGCCGGCCTCGTGCCCCAAACCGAGCAGGCCCAGGCAGGCGATCAGGCTGAGCAGGGCACCGTCGGCCATGGCGCGCGCGTAGGCCCGTGCGTCGATCGGCGGCGCAAACGCCGGCTGCACCGGCTGCGCCGCGTCGCGTCGTGCCAGGTGGTAGGCGGCGTACCAGGTCTGGGTCATCGTCAGGCCGAGCAGCAGCGCGAACGGCAGGCGCACGGCAAGCACCTCGCCCAGAAGGCCGCCGAACAGGCGCAGCGACGCGGCGCCGATCCAGTACGCGACCCAGCCGCCGCCGAGCGCGTGGCCGTACAGGGCAGGGTGCAGCCAGCTCGCGCGCCCGTCGGCCAGTTGCCAGATCGCGCCGAACGCGACACCTTCGCTGGTCCACGGGTCACGTCCGATGAAACCGGGCAGCACGTAAGCCAGGCACATCAGCCACAGCGGCCAGCGCGGCAGGCGCGCCAGCGCTTGCGCGGCCACCACGGGTCGCGCGGCGGGCTGTGGCTTGGACGGTGTCAACACGATGGCAGGCTCGAGAGGCGGACAAACAAAACGGGCAGCGATGCTGCCCGTTCCTGGTGACGATTCGGCGATGACGCGCGGAGATTCCGCGCGGCGGATTTACTTCCTCGCCGCGGCAGCCCGTGCGAACTTCTGACGGAACTTGTCGACGCGACCGCCCAGCGAATCGATGCTCTTTTGCGTGCCGGTGTAGAACGCATGGGACTCGGACGACGTATCGAGCTTCATCAGCGGCAGTTCGCGGCCGTCGTCAAGCTTGATCGTCTCGCGCGTTTGCGCGGTCGACGGGATCACGAACTGGGCGCCGTTCGACTGGTCGACGAAGCACACGTCACGGTATTCGGGGTGGATTCCAGATTTCATCACAAGTTCCTTCGCAAGCCGGCCAGCCGCGGTCGCGCCCCTTGGCGCACCGTACTTAGCCCAAACTTCCATTATCGCATAAAGAGCCGCGGCTCCTCGCTTAACCGCCCTTTCGCATCATGTCGAAGAAGTCGGCGTTGCTCTTGCTCTGCTTCATCTTCTCGATCAGGAATTCCATCGCCTCGAGCTCGTCCATCGGGTAGAGCAGCTTGCGCAGGATCCAGGCCTTCTGCAGCACGTCGGACTTCAGCAGCAGCTCCTCGCGGCGCGTGCCCGAGCGGTTCAGCAGGATGGCCGGGTAGACCCGCTTCTCCGCCAGACGGCGCTCGAGGTGGATCTCCATATTGCCGGTGCCCTTGAACTCCTCGTAGATCACCTCGTCCATTCGGCTGCCGGTGTCGGTCAGCGCGGTGCCGATGATGGTCAGCGAGCCGCCTTCCTCGATGTTGCGCGCGGCGCCGAAGAAGCGCTTCGGGCGTTGCAGCGCGTTGGCGTCGACGCCGCCGGTCAGCACCTTGCCGGAGGCCGGAACCACGGTGTTGTAGGCGCGCGCCAGACGCGTGATCGAGTCGAGCAGGATGACGACGTCCTTCTTCAGTTCGACCAGGCGCTTGGCCTTCTCGATCACCATTTCGGCGACCTGGACGTGGCGCAGCGCCGGCTCGTCGAAGGTCGAGCTGACGACTTCGCCCTTCACCGAACGCTGCATTTCGGTGACTTCCTCGGGGCGCTCGTCGATCAGCAGCACGATCAGCACGACTTCGGGGTGATTTGCAGTGATCGCGTGCGCGATCGATTGCAGCATCACGGTCTTGCCGCTTTTCGGCGGCGCCACCAGCAGCCCGCGCTGGCCCTTGCCGATCGGCGCAATGATGTCGATGACCCGTCCGATGATGTTCTCGTCGGCTCGCGTGTCGCGCTCGAGCTTCAAGTGCTCGGTCGGGAACAGCGGCGTCAGATTCTCGAACATGATCTTGTTCTTGTTCTGCTCGGGGGTGACGCCGTTGACCCGATCGACCTTGACCAGCGCGAAATAGCGCTCGCCGTCCTTCGGGACGCGCACTTCGCCTTCGATCGAATCGCCCGTGTGCAGATTGAAGCGGCGGATCTGGCTCGGCGAGATGTAGATGTCGTCGGGCGAACCCAGGTAGTTCGATTCGGGCGAGCGCAGGAAGCCGAAGCCGTCAGGCAGGACTTCCATGACGCCGTCGCCGAACACCTGCTCGCCGGCGCGAGCACGCTTCTTCAGGATCGCGAACATCAGCTCCTGCTTGCGCAGGCGACTGGCGTTCTCGATCTCGAGGCTGGTGGCCATCTCCAGCAACTGGGAGACGTGCATCGCTTTGAGTTCGGAAAGATGCATGACGTTGTGCGTGGGGGACCGCCGGCGCCGTGATGCGCCGCGGGGCGGCGTCGGACGCCGCGGGGTCGGTCGGGAGTGGAATGCTTCGGTGCAGCGGATCGCTGCAGGCGGTCGGCGCCGATCGCGGCGCTGCCGGGGCGCGCGCAGCCGTCGCGGCTGCGCGTGGCAAAGATTATAGGTTGCTGTCGATGAACGAAATCAGTTGCGACTTCGACAACGCGCCGACTTTGGTCGCGGCGACGTCGCCGTCCTTGAACAGCATCAGCGTCGGAATGCCGCGAATGCCGTATTTGGCCGGCACGCTGCGGTTCTCGTCGACGTTGACCTTCATGATGTTGACGCGACCTTGGTACTGACCGGCGATTTCTTCGAGAATCGGCGCGATCATGCGGCACGGGCCACACCATTCCGCCCAGTAATCGATCAGCACGGGGGTCGTCGACTTGAGCACGTCCTGCTCGAAATTCGCATCGGTGGTGTGTTTGATCAGATCGCTCATTGAAGTTCCAGATCGCGTCCGGCCCGGGGCTGCGGCGCCCCCGGTGCCGCAAGCCTCCCGCCGCGCGGACGCCGCGCCGCAGGAGTTTCGGTAAAGGGTGACGAGCCGTACCCCCGGCACTTGCGGGAAACGGCTGTGGCTGCTCCGTTCCCGGCCTGACCAGGTTCACCGCGCCGCAATGCGGGGCGGCCCGTCACCTTGCATTGTATGACGGTTCGCGATCGCGCCGCCAAGCCGTTGCATGAAGCAAGTCGTCGGCAACCTACAATCGAGCGCATGTCGAGCACCGTACTGGCGCGCAAATGGCGCCCGAAAACTTTCGCCGCGCTGGTCGGGCAGGACCATGTCGTGCGCGCCCTCACGCATGCGCTGCAGCGCCGGCGGCTGCACCACGCCTATCTGTTCACCGGAACGCGCGGGGTCGGCAAGACGACGATCGCGCGCATTCTGGCGAAGTCGCTGAACTGCGTCGGCGCTGACGGCAACGGCGACATCACCGCCGAGCCGTGCGGCGTCTGCCAGCCCTGCGTCGAGATCGACTCGGGGCGTTTCACCGATTACATCGAGCTCGACGCCGCCTCGAACCGGGGCGTCGACGACATGACGCGGCTGCTCGAGCAGGCCGTGTACAAGCCGACCGCGGGTCGCTTCAAGGTCTACATGATCGATGAAGTGCACATGCTGTCGAACCACGCGTTCAACGCGATGTTGAAGACGCTGGAGGAGCCTCCCGAGTCGGTCAAGTTCGTGCTGGCGACGACCGATCCGCAGAAGGTGCCGGTCACCGTTCTCAGTCGCTGCCTGCAATTCGCGCTGAAGTCGATGACCCCGGCGGCGATCGCCGGCCACTTGCAGCAGGTGCTGCAGGCCGAAGGGGTCGACGCCGAGGCTGCGGCGCTGCAGGTGCTGGGGCGCGCGGCGCGCGGTTCGATGCGCGATGCGCTGTCGCTGACCGACCAGGCGATCGCCTACGCCGCCGGCGGCGTCACGCTCGACGCGGTGCGGCAGATGCTCGGCGCGGTCGATTCGGGTTATCTGTTCGAGCTGCTGCGCGTGCTGGCGCGCGGCGACGGTGCCGCGGCGCTGCGCCTGGCCGAAGCACTCGATGCGCGCGGCGTGTCGCTGGCCGGTGCCACCGAGGAACTGGCCGCGCTGCTGCAGCGCATCGCGGTGCAGCAGATCGTGCCGCAGGCGCTGGACGACGCCGACCCCGATGCCGCGGCGCTGCGTGAGCTGGCCGCCGCGCTGAGCCCGGAGGCGGTGCAGCTGAACTACAGCATGCTGCTGCAGGGCCGCAGCGAACTGGCGCTGGCGCCCGACGAACTCGGCGGCTTCACGATGCTGCTGCTCAGGCTGCTGGCGTTCGCACCGCTGGCCACCGAGGATGGCGCGCTGCGCGCGATCGCGCAGCCGGTGCCTGGCGCGGCCGGGCAGGCCGCGCAGTCGAACCAGGCAGCTCAGGCAGCTCAGGCAGCTCAGGCAGCTCAGGCAGCTCAGGCGGCTCAGGCGGCTCAGGCGGCTCAGGCGGCTCAGGCGGCTCAGGCGGCTCAGGCGGCTCAGGCGGCTCAGGCGGCTCAGGCGGCTCAGGCAGCCCAGGCAGCCCAGGCAGCCCAGGCAGCTCAGGCAGCCCAGGCAGCGCAGGCAGCGCAGGCAGCGCAGGCGGAGCAGGCAGCCCCGACGGAGCAGGCGGCCCAGGCAGAACAGGCAGAACAGGCAGAACAGGCAGAACAGGCAGAACAGGCAGAACAGGCAGAACAGGCAGAACAGGCAGAACAGGCAGAACAGGCAGAACAGGCGGCAGAACAGCCAGCCCCGGCGGAGCCGTCGCAGCAGGCCGAGCCGGCGGAGGCGGCAGATGGCGCGTTCGACTGGCCGACGCTGGCGCAGCAATTGCCGGTGGTCGCGCTGGCGCGCAGCCTGGCGCTGCAAAGCGAGTGGGCCGGCGCCGACGGTGATCGCTGGACCTTGCGCGTGCCCAGCGAGCAGTTCGCGCGCGCCGGCGCGCTCGACAAGCTGCAGACGGCGCTGTGCGAGCAGCTCGGCCGCGCCATCGAGTTGCGCATCGAGGTCGGCCAGGTGCGCGACAGTGCGCATCTGCGCGCGACGGCGGCGCGTGCTCAGCGCCAGCGCGAGGCCGAGGCGACGATCGCCGCCGACCCCCTGGTACGCGAGCTGGTCGACGAGCATGGCGCGCAGATCGTGCCAGGTTCGGTGCGGCCGCTCGAAGCCTGACGGCCCGCGACGTCCCGTCGCGGATCCCCTGAATTTTCCACACCACGCAAAGGATTCACTCGATGTTCAACAAGGGACAACTCGCCGGCCTGATGAAGCAGGCCCAGCAAATGCAGGACAACATGAAGCGCGTGCAGGAGGAGCTTGCAACGCTCGAAGTCGAGGGCCAGTCGGGGGCCGGCCTGGTCAAGGTGCAGATGACCTGCAAGTACAACGTTCGCCGCGTCAGCATCGACCCCAGCCTGGTCGGCGACGACCGCGACATGCTGGAAGACCTGGTCGCCGCGGCGTTCAACGACGCCGCGCGCAAGGCCGAGGCGCTGTCGCAGGAAAAGCTGTCCGCGGCCACCGCCGGCATGCCGCTGCCGCCGGGCATGAAGTTGCCGTTCTGAGGCTGCCTTGAGCGCCGATACCGCTGCGATCGACGCCCTGGTCGAGGCGCTGCGTTGCCTGCCCGGGGTCGGGCCGAAGAGCGCCACGCGCATGGCCTACCAGCTGCTGCAGCACGACCGTGAGGGCGCCGAGCGCCTGTCGGGCGCGTTGCGCGCGGCGCTGGCCGCGGTCGGGCGCTGCCGCCTGTGCAACACGCTGACCGAAGCCGAGATCTGCAGCATCTGCGCCGACCCGCAGCGCGACCGCCGCCAGCTGTGCGTCGTCGAGACCCCGGCCGACCGCGCCGCGCTCGAGCAGACGCTGAGCTTCAACGGACTGTATTTCGTGCTGATGGGGCGCCTGAGCCCGCTCGACGGCGTCGGTCCGCGCGAAGTCGGCCTCGACCGGCTGGTGCAGCGCGTGCGCGACGGCGACGTCGAGGAAATCATCCTGGCGACGAGTTTCACCAACGAAGGTGAAGCCACCGCCCATGTGATCGCCGAGACCCTGCGCCCGCTGGACTTGCGCATCACGCGCCTGGCGCGTGGCGTCCCGGTCGGCGCCGAGCTCGAGTACGTCGACCTCGGCACCATCGCGCGCGCGCTGGTCGACCGGCGCGGCGCCTGAGCCCGGCGCCTGCGCTGCAGCGCCGATCTCGAGTGAGACCCGGATGCGGCGGGTGAATTGCAACATTAGCATGTACGGAAATTGAACTCCGCCGTAACGCCATGCCCGCCGATCGCCGTCTGTTCCTGCAATCCGTCGCGCTGCTGCTGGCGTCGACGCGTGCCGCGCACGCCGCGCCGGGCAGCTTGAGCCTGTGGGCCGGCGAGGAGCTGCGTTACGGCCACGCTGACGGGGCGCGCACGCAAGCGCTGTTCTTCGACCCGCGCGGCCTGGCGCGCGATCCACGCGACGGCGCGGTGATCGTGGCCGACGCGGCCAATGCCCTGATCCGGCGCGTCGACGCCGCCGGTCGCGTGTCCACGCTGGCCGGCGCTCCCGAGCAGCGCTCAAGCGTCGACGGCGCTGCGGCCCAGGCCCGCTTCGTCGGCCCCGACGCGGTCGCGGTCGGCGCCGACGGCGCGGTGTACATCGCCGATTCCTTCGCCAACACGATCCGCGTGCTGCGCGACGGCGTGGTGCGCACGCTGGCCGGGCGCGCCGGCGAGCCCGGCTACGCCGACGGGGTCGGCACGCAGGCCCAGTTCAACCATCCGATCGGGCTGGCGCTGCGCGCCGACGAGCTGTGGGTGGCCGACGCCTACAACCACACGCTGCGCGTCATCGACGCCAGCGGGCGCGTGCGCACGCTGGGCGGCAGCCCGGGAGTGGCCGAGCACCGCGACGGCGCGCTGCGCCAGGCGCTGTTCAACACGCCGGTGGGGCTGGCGCTGGCCACCGACGGCACGCTTTACGTCAGCGAGTATTTCAACCACGACGTGCGCCGCATCACGCCTGCCGGCGCGGTCTCGACCCTGGTCGGTAGCCCCGGCGAGGCGGGCGATGCCGACGGCGTCGGGGCCGCGGCGCGTTTGCGCAAGCCGCAGCAGATCTGCGTGCTGCCGGGCAGTGGGGACATCATCGTCGCCGACGGCGGCAACCAGAAAGTGCGGCGCGTCACGCCCGCCGGTGCGGTGCGCACGCTGGCCGGCCAGGGCGCGCAGGATCGCTTCGAGCTCGGCGCCTTGCCCGGTGCGCTGGTCACGCCCTACGGCGTCGCGCCGGCGCCGGGCGGCGGCGTGCTGGTCAGCGCCGGCGAGGCGCTGCTGCTGATTGAGGTATGAGGGCCCCCAGGGCCGGGCTGCGCCCGACCCTCCCCCCCGAGGGGGTCAAGCCATCTTGGGGCGGCCCGGCGATGGCTTGATTACCTTCAGGGCGCGGTCGGCTCGGCGCGGTCGAAGCCGCCGAGCTCGACGCGCGGCGCCGGTTTCCAGCCGCGTTTGCGGTGCTCGACGACGACGTTGGTGTAGATGCCGCCGCGCACGTACCACTGCGCGGTCACGCGCAGGAAGCGCGGTGCGATCGCGGCGACCAGGTCGTCGAGGATCTGGTTGGTCACCTTCTCGTGGAACGCGCCTTCGTCGCGGAAGCTCCACATGTAGAGCTTCAGGCTTTTCAGCTCCACGCATTTGCGGTCCGGAATGATGTCCAGCACGATGCGCGCGAAGTCGGGCTGCCCGGTCAGCGGGCACAGGCAGGTGAATTCCGGCACCTGCATATGGATGTGGTAATCGCGCTTGGGCGTCGGGTTCGGGAAGGTCTGCAGGTTCTTGCTGGGCTTGGTCGACATGGCGATCGGGGGCGAATTCGGCAAGGGGGCGACGAAGGTCGTCGTCAAACGCACATTATCCGGCGGCGCGGCCGGGCTCGGCGCGCGCGTGGCGCGATGCTATCATCCGGAGATGCGCGGTTTTCCGCATGATTATCGTTTCAAATCAAGCAGTTAACGGCGTTCCCTACCAGTGCGACTGTCCTGCATCAAGCTCGCGGGCTTCAAATCATTCGCCGACCCGGTGTCGGTTCAGCTGCCCGGACGCCGCGTCGGCGTGGTCGGCCCCAACGGCTGCGGCAAATCCAACATCATCGACGCGGTGCGCTGGGTGCTGGGCGAGTCCAAGGCGGCCGAGCTGCGCGGCGAGTCGATGCTCGACGTGATCTTCAACGGCTCGTCGGCGCGCAAGCCGGCCGGGCGCTGCAGCGTCGAGCTGGTGTTCGACAACGCCGATCACAGCGTCAGCGGCAGCTTCGGCCAGTACGCCGAGATCGCGGTCAAGCGCGTGCTCACGCGCGACGGCACGTCGAGCTACTACATCAACAACCAGCATGTACGCCGGCGCGACGTGCAGGATATTTTCCTCGGCACCGGCCTGGGGTCGCGCTCGTACGCGATCATCGGCCAGGGGACGATCAGCCGCATCATCGAATCGCGCCCCGAAGATCTGCGCGTGATGCTCGAGGAAGCCGCCGGCGTGTCCAAGTACAAGGAGCGCCGGCGCGAAACCGAGAACCGGCTGCACGACACGCGCGAGAACCTGCTGCGTGTCGGCGACATCGTGCGCGAGCTCGACGCCCAGCTCGAGCGCCTCGAGCAGCAGGCCGCGGTCGCGCGCCAGTACCGCGCGCTGCAGGACGCGCTGGCCACCAGCCAGCACGGCCTGTGGCTGCTGCGCCTGCGCGAAGCCCAGCAGCGGCAGTCGCGCATCGCCGACGCGGCGCGCAGCGCGCAAGTCGCGCTCGAGGCGCAGACCGCGCAGCTGCGCGCGGTCGAGGCCGAGCTCGAGCGCGTGCGCCAGACGCAGTACAGCGCGGCCGACGCGCTGCATGAGGCGCAGGCCGCGCTGTACGCGGCGCAGGCGCGCGTGGGCCAGCTCGAAGCCGAGATTCGCTACGTGGTCGAGGCGCGCGCACGCGCTCAGCGCAGCGTGCAGGAGCTGCTGCAGCAGCGCGCCGAATGGGAGCAGCGCGCGGCGGCGGCGGCGGACGACGCCGAGCAGGCGGCCGCCGCGATCGAGGCGGCCGACATCGAGCTGGCCGAGGCCGAAGCGCGCGTGATCGAGCAGACCGAGCAGATCCCGGCGCTGGAGGCGCGGCTGGGCGACGCGCAGCTGCAGGCGGCCGAGCAGCGCGCGAGCGCGGCCGCCGCGCAGCAGCGCCTGCGCGGCGAGGCCGAGCGCGAGCGCGCGCTGGCGCAGCAGGCGCAGGCGCTCGAGCAGAAGCTGCAGCGCCTGCACGGCGAGCGGCGCGCGCTGGCGCGCCCCGACACGCAACGCCTGCAGGATCTCGCGCGTCAGCTCGAGACCCTCGGCGACGAGCGCGACGCACTCGATGCGCGCGTACTCGAACTCAACGAGACATTGCCGGCGCTGCAGGATGCGCAGCGCCAGGCGCAGCAGCAGGCGCAGGCCGCCGCCGCGGAGCTGGCGTCGACCGCGGCGCGCGCGCAGGCGCTGCGCGCGCTGCAGGACAAGGTGATGACCGAAGGCCGGCTGCAGCCGTGGCTGCAGCGCCACGGCCTGGACGGGCTGGCACGCCTGTGGACGCGCGTGCGCATCGAGCCGGGCTGGGAGAACGCGCTGGAAGCGGCGCTGCGTGAGCGCCTGGGCGCGCTCGAGGTGCGCGTGCTCGATCAGGTGGCCGGCTTCGCCGCCGATGCGCCCCCGGCCAAGCTCGCGTTCTACGCGGCGCCGGAGGCTGCGAGCGCGCGCCATGGCGCGCCCGGCTTGCGCCCGCTGGCCGAGCTGCTGCGCGACGTCGACCTCGGCGTGCGCGCGGTGCTCGAGGACTGGCTGGCGCCGGTCTATCGCTGCGACGCGCTGGACGAGGCGCTGCGCCGGCGCGCCGAGCTGCCCGGCGGCGCCAGTTTCGTGACCCGCGACGGACATATGGTCGGCGCGCACGGGGTCAGTCTGTACGCTGCCGACAGCGAGCAGGCGGGCATGCTGGCGCGGGCGCAGGAAATCGAGAACCTCGAGCGCCAGCGCAAGGCGCAGCAACTGCTGGCCGACGACGCGCGGGCCAGCGCGGCCCAGGCCGACGCGCAGCTGCAGGCGTCGCGCGAGCAGCTCGGCGCCGACACCCGGCGCTTGCAGGCGCTGACGCAGCAGCTGCACCAGGTACAGGTCGAGCATCTGAAGCTGCAGCAGCTCGAGCGTGAAACCGAGCAACGCCAGGCGCGACTCGACGGCGACCTGGCCGAACTCGCCGCGCAGGCCGACGAATTGGCCGCGGCGCGCGCGGAGAGCGAGGCGCGCTTCGAGCAGCTCGACATCGAGCTCGGCCAGGCGCAGCAGGCGGATGCCGACCTCGACGCCGCGGTGCAGCGCGAGCAGCAGCAGCTGGTCGAGGCGCGCACCCTGCTGCGCGGCCTCGAGCAGCGCCAGGCCGACGCCGCCTACGCGATCCGCAGCCTGCAGCAACGCGCCGCCGACGCCGCGCGCATGGCCGACACCGCGCGCCAGCAGATCGACGCGCTGGCCGCGCGCCTGCTGCAGGCGCAGGACGAGCTGCGGCGCCTCGACGATGCCGGCGCCCAGGCCGGTCTGCAGGACGCGCTGCACGCGCAGACCGCGGCCGAGGACACGCTGCAGCAACGCCGGCGCGAGCACGACGAGGTGTCCGCGCGGCTGCGCGAGCTCGACGAGGCGCGGCTGCGTGCCGAGCGCGACGCCGAGCCGCTGCGCGCGGCGATCACCGCGAGTCAGCTGGAAGAACAGGAGGCGCGGCTGCAGGGCGAGCAATACGCGGCGCAACTGGCCGAGGCCGAGGTCGACCTCGACGCGCTGGGCGCGGCGCTCAGTGCCGATGCGCGCCCCGAGCAGCTCGCGCGCGACACGCAGCGCCTGCAGCGCGAGGTGGCCGCGCTGGGCGCGGTCAACCTGGCCGCGCTCGACGAGCTCGGTCAGGCGCGTGAGCGGCGCCAGTTCCTCGATGCGCAGCGCGCCGACCTGGAACAGGCGGCGTCCACGCTCGAGGCGGCGATCCAGAAAATCGACGCGGAAACGCGCGAGCAGCTGCGCCAGACCTTCGACGAGGTCAACAGCCACTTCGGCCGACTGTTCCCCGATCTGTTCGGCGGCGGCACCGCGCGCCTGGTGATGACCGGCGAGGAAATCCTCGACGCCGGCGTGCAGGTGATGGCGCAGCCGCCGGGCAAGCGCAACAGCACCATTCACCTGCTGTCGGGCGGCGAGAAGGCGCTGGTGGCGATCGCGCTGGTGTTCGGCATCTTCCATCTGAACCCGGCGCCGTTCTGCATTCTGGACGAAGTCGACGCCCCGCTGGACGACGCCAATACCGAGCGCTTTGCGCGCCTGGTGGAGACGATGTCGGGTGCGACTCAGTTCCTGTTCATTTCACACAATAAGATTGCGATGGAAATGGCCGAGCAGCTGGTCGGGGTGACGATGCAGGAGCAAGGCGTTTCGAGGCTGGTCGCGGTCGACATGGAGCAGGCCGCGCGCATGGTCGAGGCAGTCGCTTGAGGCGCTGCAGCTCCGAGAGGATGGAATAACGCAATGGGTTCCTTGCAACTGGCTCTGATCGTCGCGGGTGTGGTGATCATTGCCGCGGTCCTGGCCTTCAACGGGCTGCAGTCGTGGCAGTTGCGCCGGCGCCGCCGCGCGGCCGAGCCGCAGGCGCCGAGCATGGATGCCGAGGCCGATTTCGGCGAGCGGCGCGAGCCCGACCTGGGCGACGCCGAGCTGGCCGCCGAGGGCGCGCGTGCGCGCAGCTCGGTGCCGCGCATCGATCCGCTGATCGACGCGATCGCCAGTTTCCTGTTCGAGCAGCCGGTTCCGGGCAGCGCGCTGATCGAGCGCTTGCCGCGCGCGGCGCGCGCCGGAGCCAAGCCGCTGCTGTTCGAAGGCCGCAACGCGGTGGACGGGCGCTGGGAGGCGCTGCAGCCGCAGTCGCGCTATGCCGAGCTGCAGGCGGCGGTGCAACTGGCCAGCCGCAACGGTGCGCTCAATGCTATCGAGTTCTCCGAGTTCGTCACCAAATGCCACGCGCTGGGCGAGGCGCTGGGCACTGCCCCCGACTTGCCCGACATGGGCGAGGTGCTCGAGCACGCGCGCGATCTCGATGCCTTTGCCGCGGCCAACGACGCCCAGCTGTCGATCAATCTGCAGGCGCAAGGCGTGGCCTGGGGCGTCGACTATCTGCGCCAGCAAGCGCAGGCGGCAGGAATCGCCGGCGCCGCCGGGGCCGGCCGGCTCGCGCTGTTGGAGGCGGTCGGCGAGGCCGAGGACGGCGCTGCGCCGGTCGCCAGCGCCGACGGCCACCGTTTGCTGGCGCTGGTGCAGCTGCAGTACGACGCGCAGGCCGACCTGTCCGACGACCCGCAGCTGCCGGTCAGCCGCGCCACGCTGCTGCTCGACGTGGCGCAGGTGCCGCAGTCGCTGCGTCCGTTCGCGCGCATGCGCGAAGCCGCGCAGCGGCTGGCGCAGGCGCTGCCGGCGCGCCAGGTCGACGACAACGGCGCGCCCTTGTCGCCGGCCGCGCTGGACCAGATCGAACTGCAGCTCGAGCGCCTGTACGCGGCGCTCGACGCGCGCGGGCTGCCGGCCGGCAGCGCCGCGGCGCAGCGGCTGTTCAGCTGAGCGCGGCGCGTCGATGATCCAGCCCGGCGCCGCGGCGCGCATCCGCCAATTGCGCGACGAGATCGCGCGCCATGCGCGCGCCTATTACCAACTCGACGCGCCGCTGATTCCCGACGCCGATTACGACGCGCTGTATCGCGAGCTGCAGCAGCTGGAGGAGGCGCACCCCGAGCTGCGCAGCGCCGATTCGCCGACCCAGCGCGTCGGCGCCGCGCCGCTGAGCGGTTTCGCGCCGGTGGCGCATCGCGTGCCGATGCTGTCGCTGCACACCGAGACCGGCGACTCGGCGCAAGGCGCCGCCGAATTCGACCAGCGCGTGCGCGCGCGCCTCGGGCTGGAGGAGGGCGACGCCGCGGTGCGCTACCAGGCCGAGCTCAAGTTCGACGGGCTGGCGATCAGCCTGCGCTACGAGGACGGCGTGCTGGTGCGCGGCGCCACGCGCGGCGACGGCGAGACCGGCGAGGACGTCACCTCGAATGTGCGCACCATTCGCAACGTGCCGCTGCGTCTGCTCGGCGCGCCGCCGCGTGTGCTCGAGGTGCGCGGCGAAGTGGTGATGCTGCGCGCCGACTTCGAGCGCTACAACGCGCATCAGCGCGAGCTCGGGCGTGCCACGCTGCTGAACCCGCGCAACGGCGCCGCCGGCAGCATCCGCCAGCTCGACCCGCGCCTGGCGGCGCAGCGCCCCTTGACCTTCTACGCCTACGGCTGGGGCGAGATCGACGGCTGGGACTCGCCGCCCGACACCCAGCACGGCATGCTCGACGCGTTCGCCGAGTTCGGCCTGCCGGTGGCGCGCGCGCGCCAGCAGGGCGCCGGCGCGGCCTTCCTCGCGGCGTTCCACGCGCGTATCGCCGAGGCTCGCGACGCCTTGCCGTTCGACATCGACGGCGTGGTGTACAAGGTCGACAGCCTGCGCCTGCAGCGTGAACTGGGCTACCGCAACCGCGAGCCGGTGTGGGCGATGGCGCACAAATACCCCGCGCAGGAGCGCAGCACCCGCGTGCTGGCGATCGACGTGCAGGTCGGCCGCACCGGCCGGCTGACCCCGGTGGCCAAGCTCGAGCCGGTGTTCGTCGGCGGCGTCACCGTGACCAACGCGACGCTGCACAACGCCGACGAGGTCGCGCGCAAGGACGTGCGCGTCGGCGATCGCGTGATCGTGCGCCGCGCCGGCGACGTCATTCCCGAAGTGGTCGGCGTGGTCGCCGAAGCGCGCGTCGGCGATCCGCCGCGCTTCGACCTGGCGGCGCAGCTCGGCGGGCATTGCCCAGTGTGCGGCTCGGCCATCGAGCGCCCCGACGACGAGGTCGACTGGCGCTGCACCGGCGGGCTGTACTGCGCCGCGCAGCGCAAGCAGGCGATCCTGCATTACGCGTCGCGGCGTGCGCTGGACATCGAGGGGCTGGGCGAGCGTCTGGTCGACCAGCTCGTGGACCGCGGCCTGGTCGAGCACCTGCCCGACATCTACGCCTTGCGCGCTGAAACCTTGCTCGAGCTCGAGCGCATGGGCGAGAAAAGCGCGGCCAATCTGCTCGCGGCGATCGACGCGTCACGCAGCACGACTCTGGCGCGCTTCGTCTACGCGCTGGGCATACGCCACGTCGGCGAGGCCACCGCGAAGGCGCTGGCGCGGCATTTCGGCAGCCTCGACGCGCTGCTCGCAGCCGACGCCGCGCAGCTCGAGCAGGTCAGCGACGTCGGCCCGGTGGTGGCGCAGTCGATCGCGCTGTTTTTCGCGCAGCCGCACAACCGCGAGGTGCTGCAGCAGTTGCGCGATGCCGGGGTGCATTTCCCGGAAACGACGGTCGAGCGCGTCGAGCAGACCCTGGCCGGACGCATTTTCGTGCTGACCGGAACGCTGCCGACGCTGGCGCGCGACGACGCGCGCACGCGCATCGAGGCGGCCGGCGGGCGCGTCACCGGCTCGGTGTCGAAGAAGACCGACTACGTCGTGGTCGGCGCCGAGGCCGGCTCCAAGCTGGAGCGCGCCCGCGAGCTGGGCATCGCGGAGCTCGACGAAACGCAGCTGCTGGCGCTGCTGGGCGCGCGCTGACCGCGCCCGCGTCCGCTGCGTTTCAGGCGTGGCGCAGCAGCTGCTGTTCGACGTAGGCGGCCACGCCGTGCTCGACGTCGGCGAAGGCGTGGTCGCAGCCGGCCGCGCGCAGCGCGTCGAGCTCGGCCTCGGTGTGGCACTGGTAGCGCCCGGCCAGCGCGCCGGGGAAGTCGATGTAGCGCAACAGCCGCTCGTCGACCAGCTGCGCCAGGCTCAAGGGGCCGTGACCGTCGGCCGCGCGCAGCGTGTTGACCACGGTGCGGGCGACGTCGTTGAAGGGCTGCGCGCGACCGCTGCCGAGGTTGAACACGCCGCTGCTGTAGGGGTGGTCGAAGAACCACAGCTTGACCGCGACGACGTCGTCGACATGGATGAAGTCGCGCCGGTGCTCGCCCGCGGCAAAGCCGCCGTAGGCGCCGAACAGCTCGACCCAGCCCTGCTTGCGGTACTGCTGGTAGTGGTGCAGCGCGACCGAGGCCATGCGCCCCTTGTGCGCCTCGCCCGGGCCGTACACGTTGAAGTAGCGGAAGCCGGCGATCTGGCTGCGCGCGTGCGTCAGCTGGCGGCGCACGATCTGGTCGAACAGCAGCTTGGAGTAGCCGTAGACGTTCAGCGGGCGCTCGCAGTCGGGCGTCTCGCGAAACCGCGTCGACGCGCCGTACACCGCCGCGCTGGACGCGTACAGCAGCCGCGTGCCCTGCGCCAGGCAGGCCTCGAGCAGCGTGCGGCTGGCCGCGAAGTTGTTGTCCATCATGTAGCGCCCGTCGTGCTGCAGCGTGTCCGAGCAGGCGCCTTCATGGAACACGGCTTCGACATGGCCGTAGCGGCCGCGTGCGAAGGCTTCGTAGAACGCGGTCTTGTCGACGTAATCGGCCAGCTGCAGCTCGACCAGGTTGCGGAACTTGTCGGCCTGGGTCAGGTTGTCGACGGCGATGATGTCGGTGTAGCCGCGCGCGTTGAGCGCGCGCACGATGTTGCTGCCGATGAAGCCGGCGGCGCCGGTGACGACGATGCGCTTGGTCATCGAGCGGGTCTCCTCAGGCTTGCGGCCACAGTTCGGCCGGGGTGACGCTGGCGGTGCCCAGTTTGCCGACGACGATGCCGGCGGCGCGGTTGGCCACGCGCACCGCGTCGGCCAGCGTCGCGCCGGCGCCGAGCATCACCGCCAGCGTGGCGATCACGGTGTCGCCGGCACCGGACACGTCGAACACTTCCTTGGCCTGCGCCGCCACGTGCAGGGCGCCGCCGGCGTCGACCAGGGTCATGCCGTCCTCGGCGCGGGTGACGAGCAGGGCGTCGAGCTCGAGGCGTTCGCGCAAGCCTTGCGCACGGCGCTCGAGGTCGGCGTCGTCGCTGAACTCTCCGGCCACAAGCGCGAATTCGGCGCGATTCGGCGTGATCAGCGTGGCGCCGCGGTAGCGCGACCAGTCGCGCCCCTTGGGGTCGACCAGCACGCGGCGGCCGTGCAGGCGCGCCAGCTCGATCATGCGCGCGACATGCGCCAGACCGCCCTTGCCGTAGTCCGACAGCAGCACGACGTCGTGCAGCGGCAGTTCCTGCTCGTAGCGCTCAAGCAGTTCGGCCAGCACTTCGTGGTCGGGGGTCGATTCGAAGTCCATGCGCAGCAGCTGCTGCTGGCGCGCCACCACGCGCAGCTTCAGGGTCGTGCGCAGCCCGGGAACCTGGCGCAGCGCGCCGCGTATCGGCGTGTCGGCGACGAGGTGGGCCAGGCGCCGCCCGCTGTCGTCGGCACCGACCACACTCAGCAGCGTGGTCTGCGCGCCCAGCGTGGCGGCGTTCAGCGCGACGTTGGCGGCGCCGCCCAGGCGGTCCTGCTCGCGCTGCACCAGCGCCACCGGCACCGGCGCTTCGGGCGAGATGCGCTCGACCGCGCTGAACCAGTAGCGGTCGAGCATCACGTCGCCGACGACGAGCACACGGGCACGGGCGAGCTGTTCAGGGGTCATGTCGAGATCAGTTGCAGTTCTTCGGTACGCCGCGGCGGATAGGTGTCCCATCCCTGGCACGCCGGGCAGTGCCAGGTGTGATGCCGCGCCTCGAAGCCGCAGCCGGCGCAGCGATAGCGCTGGCGCGCCTTCAGGGCGCCGTCCAGGGCCTGGGCCAGCGCCGCCTGCGCGGCAGCGTCAAGTTCGTCGAGCTGGTCGAGCAGGCGCCGCGAGGCCAGCAGGCTGCGTTGCGCCTGCGCATAGGTCAGCGCGTGGTGGCGGCGGCGCGCCGCATCGGGCTCGAGGCGCAGCACGGCGTCGAGCAGATCGATCGCCGGGTTGTCGCGCAACTGCGCAAGCAGCCAGTCGAGGCCCGATTCACGCTGTCCGGCGGCGTCGAACAACTGCGCCAGGTCGGGAGCGGCCAGCGCGACGAACTCAGGGCGCAGCTGGGCGATGTGCTGCAAATGCGCAATCGCCGTGTCGACCTGACCCTGGCGCTGCGCGATCGCCGCGCGCAGCTGCCATGGCCGCACCGCCTGGGGGTCGACCCTGGCCGCCTCGTCGAGCGCGTGCAGCGCGCCGTCGAGGTCGTCGCGCTGTCTGGCGCGCAACGCCAGTTCGCACCAGTAATGCGCGACCTGCCGCGCGTAGCTGCCGGCGCCCAGGCGCTCGAGCTCGTGCGCGCAGTCGATCGCGCGTTCCCACTCGCGGGTGCGCTCGAAGATCTGCAGCAGCGCTGCGAGCGCCTCGGAGCGGTGCGACGTGCTCATCAAGGCGGCATAGGCGTCCTCGGCGCGATCGAGCAGCCCGGCCTTGAAGAAATCCTGTGCCAGCGCGACCTGCGCGCGCTGGCGATCGGCGGCCGACAGGTCGGCGCGCGCCAGCAGGTTCTGGTGCACGCGCACCGCGCGCTCGTATTCGCCGCGCCTGCGGAACAGGTTGCCCAGCGCGAAATGCAGATCGACGGTGTCGGGGTCGGCGGTCACCGCCTCGATGAAGGCGTCGATCGCCTGGTCCTGCTGCTCGCTGAGCAGGAAATTGAGCCCGCGGAAATACGACAGCGCGGCGCTGCGACGCACGCCGCCGTCACGGCGCCACTGGCGCAGATCGAGACGCGACGCCAGCCAGCCCAGGCCGAAGGCCAGCGGCAGCGCCAGCAGCCACCAGAGCTCAAACTGCATCGGGGCTGCCGTCGATGACGCCGGGGGGCTGCGGGGCTTCGGCCGGAGCCGGCGGCACCGCCACCGGCGTCGGCGTCGACGCCACGGCTTGGCTGTTGCGGCGCGCGCGCAGCCAGGCCGGCAGCATGGCCAGCGCACCCAGCACGACGCCCAGCGTGAACGCGGCCAGCAGCAGCACGAACAGCGGCGCGCGCCACTTCGTGCCGAACAGCAGATGCAGGACGGTCGGCTCCAGATTGTTCAGCGCCAGGCCGAACAGGAGCAGGAACAGGATGAGGCGGACGAACCAGGTCAGGGCGCGCATCGGAGACGACGAAAAAGGAGAGGCGGCAGCCGGGCTGGCCGCGCCTGCGCGCTCATTCTAGTGTGCTGTACGGCCGTTCGAAGGCGGATGCGCGGGCCGCTCAGGCGGCGGCGTCACCACGCTGGTCGACGAGTTCGCGCAGCGATTTGCCCGGTTTGAAGTGGGGCATGCGCTTTTCCGGCACGACCACTTGTTCGCCCGAGCGCGGATTGCGCCCGATGCGGGCCGGCCGATGGCTGACCGAGAAACTGCCGAAACCGCGGATTTCGACGCGGTGGCTGTTCTCCAGCGCTTCCGACAGCGCGTCGAGGATGGTCTTCACCGCAAGCTCGGCATCGCGGTGGGTGAGCTGCGCGAAGCGCTCGGCCAGCTGGTCGACGAGATCGGATCGGGTCATCGGGCGAAAGGGGCGGCAGAGGAATAGGGCGGCGCGGAAAAAAAAGGCCCGTGCGGCGCGGGGCCGCGCCCGGGCCCCGCGCCCGCCACGGCACGCGTCGTGCCGTGGCGGGCGTGGTCTTACTCCTGGCTCTGGTCGAGCTTGGCGCGCAGCAGCGCACCCAGGTTGGTGGTGCCGGTGGCTTCACGCTGTTCGCTCGCCAGGCGGCTCATCGCCTCCTGCTGATCGACGCTGTCCTTGGACTTGACCGACAGCTGGATCGAGCGGTTCTTGCGGTCGATGTTGATCACCATCGCGGTGACCTCGTCGCCGTCCTTCAGCATGTTGCGCGCATCCTCGACGCGGTCGCGCGAGATTTCCGAGGCACGCAGATAGCCTTCGACGTCCTGGCCGAGGTCGATCACCGCGCCCTTGGCGTCGACCGACTTGACCGTGCCGGTCACGACCTTGCCCTTGTCGTTGATCGCGGCGAAGTTCATGAACGGATCGCCTTCGAGCTGCTTGATGCCCAGCGAGATGCGCTCGCGCTCGATGTCGATGCCGAGCACGACAGCTTCGACGTCCTGGCCCTTCTTGTAGTTGCGCACCGCGGCTTCGCCGGCTTCGTTCCACGACAGGTCGGACATATGCACCAGACCGTCGATGCCGCCGGGCAGGCCGATGAACACGCCGAAGTCGGTGATCGACTTGACCGGGCCGCTGACGCGGTCGCCACGGTTGTGGTTCGCGGCGAACTCGTCCCACGGATTCGGACGGCACTGCTTCATGCCCAGGCTGATGCGGCGACGATCTTCGTCGATCTCCAGCACCTGCACTTCGACTTCGTCGCCCAGCTGAACCACCTTGCTCGGCGCGACGTTCTTGTTCGTCCAGTCCATTTCGGACACGTGGACCAGGCCTTCGATGCCCGGCTCGATCTCGACGAAGGCACCGTAGTCGGTCAGGTTGGTGACCTTGCCGAACAGGCGCGTGCCCGACGGGTAGCGGCGCGACACGCCGACCCACGGATCGTCGCCCATCTGCTTCAGGCCCAGCGAGACGCGGTTCTTCTCGGCGTCGTACTTCAGCACCTTGGCGTCGAGCTCCTGGCCCGGGGTGACGACTTCGCTGGGGTGACGCACGCGACGCCAGGCCAGGTCGGTGATGTGCAGCAGGCCGTCGATGCCGCCGAGGTCGACAAACGCACCGTAGTCGGTGATGTTCTTGACCACGCCGTGCACGATCATGCCTTCCTTCAGGGTCTCGAGCAGCTTGGCGCGCTCTTCGCCCTGGCTGGCTTCGACCACGGCGCGGCGCGACAGCACGACGTTGTTGCGCTTGCGGTCGAGCTTGATGACCTTGAACTCGAGGGTCTTGCCTTCGTACGGCGTGGTGTCCTTGACCGGACGCGTGTCGAGCAGCGAGCCGGGCAGGAACGCGCGGATGCCGTTGATCATCACGGTCAGACCGCCCTTGACCTTGCCGGTGACGGTGCCGGTGGCGAATTCGCCCGACTCCAGCGCCTTCTCCAGCGACATCCACGACGCCAGACGCTTGGCCTTGTCGCGCGACAGCATGGTGTCGCCGTAGCCGTTCTCGAGCGCGTCGATCGCGACCGAGACGAAATCACCGACCTGGACTTCGACTTCGCCGTGGTCGTTCTTGAATTCCTCGATCGGGATGTAGGCGTCGGACTTCAGTCCGGCGTTGACGATGACGAAATTCGGGTCGACGCCGACCACTTCGGCGGTGATCACTTCGCCGGCGCGCATGTCGCGCGTCTTCAGCGATTCCTCGAACAGGGCGGCGAACGATTCACCGGCTTGGCCGGCGCTGGGGTTGACTGACATGGAAAGACTTCCGGTCCGCGGGGTGCCCCGCGGGGTTGGTTGCAAGAACCCGCGCCGGAGGCGGCGCGGGCGGCGCTTCAAAAACTCATGCAGCGGCGTGCTGCCGCCACCACTGCAACAACTGATGCACGGTCTGTTCGACGTCGAGCTCCGAGTTGTCCAGCGGCAGCGAGTCCGTGGCCGGACGCAAGGCGGCGACGCTGCGTTGGGTGTCGCGCGCGTCGCGTTGCTCAAGATCGGCCAAGACGGCCTGGAGTGTAGTTGAAATGCCTTGGGAAATCAATTGTTTATGCCGGCGCTCAGCGCGCGCCGCGGCGCCCGCGGTCAGAAACACCTTCAAACGCGCGTCCGGGAACACCACGGTGCCCATGTCGCGCCCGTCGGCGACCAGCCCCGGCGCGCGGCGCAGGCTGCGCTGCAGCGCCAGCAGCGCTTCGCGCACCGCGGGCAGCGCGGCCAGCTTCGACGCCGCCTGGCCGACGGCTTCGGCACGGATCGCGTCGCTGACGTTCTCGGCGCCCAGCCAGATGCGGCTGCCGTCGCAGCGCAGCGGCAAGTGCCGCGCCAGCGTCGCCAGCGCCGGTGCATCGTCGAGCGCGGTGCCCTGGCGCAGCGCGAGCAGCGCGCAGGCGCGGTACAGGGCGCCCGAGTCGAGGTAATGGAAGCCCAGCGCGGCGGCCACGCGCGCGGCCAGCGTGCCCTTGCCCGAGGCGGTCGGGCCGTCGATCGCGATCACCGGCACCGGGCGCGCGATCGCGTGCAGCGCGTCGAAGTAGCCGGGGAAGGTCTTGGCCACGCAGCGCGGGTCCTCGATGCGCAGGTCGGCGGGGCCGAAGCTGGCCAGCGAGAAGCACATCGCGATGCGGTGGTCGTCGTAGGTCGCGATGCGCGCGCTGCGCCAGCGCGGAGCCGGCAGCGGATGCA
>JAKAHP010000243.1 GCA_021825505.1 Pseudomonadota bacterium | reverse complement strand
GCATCAGCGCCGCGATGACGCCGCGCACCGCCGCGCGGATGAAGGCCATGGCAGGGCCATCGCGGTCGGCGGCGTCCGCGGCCCCCGGTTCGTCGTGCAGCACCTCGCCCGCGGCAAGCCGCGACAAGCGGCTTCCAACCCGGGCTACCCGCAGCAATTCGGGCAAAGCTTGCGGACATTCGGCCAGCGCCGATTCCCAAATGGCCTGTGTCGGCGGCAGATCCTGATCGTCCAGCGTCCAGGTCTCACCGTCCATCCGCAGCAGACCTTCGGCCTGCAACACATCCGCGCACCATTGCAGCAGCGGATGCGCAGCCCGCCAGGCTCGCAGGCGATCGGCCGACCCCGCACCGCAACCGCGCAGCGCCACAAGCGCATCGCGCGCATAGGCCAGGGGCAGCGCCTCGACCAGCGGCGCGACCTCGTCGAAATACCGCTTGACCTGGGGCGCCGCATCGCGGATCGCCGTCTGTTCCGCGGCGGCGCGAAGGCTCGCGCAGTCGGGCAGCGTGCCTGGCGTGGGCTCGATGTCCGCCGCGGCAATCCGCGCCACGGTGACCCAGAGTGCCGGGGGCTTTTCGGCGGCGGCGATCGCCGCCGCCCGAAACCGGGCACCCTGCACCTGCGCGATCACCGTACCGTCCGCGCCGAGCAGTTCGAAGTCGACCAGCACGGAACGCGGACTGCGACGCACCAGCCGTGCATGCAGCGCGGCGGCCGGCGCAGCGCCTGGACCCGCCCAGTGGGTGAGGCGTCCTACGCCCACGGGGAGAAACGTCAACCCCGCGGGCCGCAATTCAGTCTGCGCGTCCATCCAGCCCAATACGGCCTGGAAGCACTGATCGAGCACAGCCGGCGCAAGCACATGTTCGTCGCCCGGGGCGTACTGCGGCGCCCACGCCAGCGTGGCCCGCAGTGTGTCCGGCCCGACCCCGATGCGTTCGACACCGCGAAATCCCGGCCCGTAGTCCAGGCCGAGGGCAGCCGCCAGGGCATAAAGCCGCTCACCCGGGATCTCGGTAGCCAGGCCATCCGGCGCGGCGATCGTCGGCCGGGGCGCCGGGGATTGCGACGCCGCGCCAAGCAGCCTGCCCTGCGCATGCACGACCCACTCGTCGGCCGACAGCCGCTGGCGGCCCTCAATCCGGAACCGCAAATCCCGAGGCTCGAACAGCAACCGCAGCGTGCGCGCATGCTCGCCATCGAACACGACCGGCGCGAGGATGTCCAGCCCGTCGATGACCCAGCTCGACCCGCCGAACCACTCGCGCGACGCCGCCAACGCCATGTCCACATAGGCCGCGCCGGGCAGCACGACGGCCTGCCCGACGCGGTGGTCGGCGAGCCAGGGGTGCTTGAGCACGTCCAGATGCACCTCCCAGGCGGCTGCAGGCTCCTTGAGCCGGTACCCCAACAGCGGATGCACCGCCCGGCGCTGAATCAGACCGTAGCTCTCCGATGTCGCCGCATACCAGTAGCGCTGGCGCTGCCACGGGTAGCTCGGCAGGCTCACGTCGGGACGCCGACCCGGCTCGACGAAATAAGCGCCCGCGTCGACGCGGGCGCCGAGCAGCGCGGCACGCAGCGCCGCGGCTTGAACGCCGGCCAGGCTTTCCTGGTCGCGTCGCGCCACGGACAGAGCGCGGCCCTCGGTCTTGTTCGCTTCGAGCACTTCGCCGATGTAACGCTGCAGGATCGCATGCGGGCCGATCTCGACGAACAGGCGGTAGCCGGCCGACGCCATGCGGGCGATGGCCGGACCGAACTGGACGGGCTCGCGCACATTGCGCCACCAGTAATTCGCACCAAGCTCGGTGGCGTCGAGCAGGTCACCGGAGACCGTGGAGAAGAACGCGCCACTCGCCGCACTCGTCTGCAGGCCCTCCAGGCTCTCGATCAGTCGATCCCGGACCGGCTCCATGCATTGGCTGTGGAAGGCGTAGTCGAGGTCGAGCTCGCGGTAGAACACGCTGCTGCCCCGCAGGGCGTCGCGCAGCGCGTCGAGCGCCGGCTTCGCGGCGCTCACGGTGAGGCTGCGCGGGCTATTGACGGCTGCGATCTCCACGGCGTGGCCGAGGCCGACAGCCCGGAGTCTTTCCGCGAGGGCCTCTGTCCCCAGGCCGACCGCGGCCATGCGCCCGGCGCCGCGTGTCAGCGCCTGCGCCTGGCTGCGCGCCACGATAACGCGGGCGGCAGCGTTCAGGCTGAGGGCTCCGACGGCCCAGGCGGCAGCAATCTCTCCGACGCTATGCCCCATGGCGGCATCGGCCTCGACGCCGAGATGCCGCAGCAATTCGGTCATTGCCACCTGCACGGCGAACAACGCTGGCTGGGCGACTGCGGTGTCATCGAACACTTCCAGGTCGTCCGCCGCCAGCACCTCGAGGATGGCAGGGCCGCCATGCGCCCGCACCGCCTGGTCCACGTCCTGCAGGGCCCGCAGGAACACGGGCGACTGTTGCATGAGCTGTCGCCCCATGCCCAGCCACTGGGCGCCGTTGCCCGAGTAGACGAACGCCACCTTGCCCGGCTCGGCCAGCGCGCGCTCGCGCACCAGGAGCGGAGCATCCTCCCCTCGGGCGTGCGCAGCGAGGGCTGCCAGACCTTCGGCGGTGTTGAGGTCGACCACCGCCAGCCGCTCGGGCAGCCAGTCGCGGTTGAACCACGCGGCCTGGGCAACATGGGCTCGAGCGCCAGGATCTTCCAGCAATGGCAGGTAGCGTCGTGCGAGCTCGCGCAGCGCGGCGGCATCGTGGGCAGACAGTACCAGCGGCAAAGGCCGATCGGGATCGTCGCGCTGCGTCGCGCCAACCAAGCGACGGGCCGCCTCGGGGCACTCGGCCTCCTCGAGGATTACGTGCGCGTTCACACCGCCGAAACCAAAGGAGTTGACGCCCACGCGCATCGGCCGGGCGCCCCCCGTCCACGGCTGGACATCTCGCACCACAGCGAGGTTCAACGCCTCGAAATCGATCACCGGATTGAACCGCTCCGCGTGGATCGACGGCGCCAAGGTGCGATGCTGCAGCGTCAGCACGGCCTTGATCAGTCCGGCCATGCCCGAGGCCGGCTCCAGGTGTCCCACGTTGCTCTTGACCGAACCGATCGGTAGCGGTGCCGCGCGCTCGCCAGGAGCGCCGTAGACGGCGCTGATTGCCGTTGCCTCGATCGGATCGCCGATCTTGGTCCCGGTGCCGTGAGCTTCGACGTAGTCGATGTCGCCCGCGCGCAGGCCCGCGCGAGCAAGGACGCTGCGCATGAGCTCGGCCTGCCCCTCGGCGCTCGGTATCGTCAGCCCCGACTTGCGCGCACCGTCGGCATTCACGCCGCTTGCGCGGATCACGGCCAGGATGCGATCGTGGTCGGCCTGCGCCGCATCCAGTGGCTTGAGCAGCAGCACGGCAGCGCCCTCGCCACGCACGTAGCCGTCGGCGTCCTCCGCAAAGGGGCGACAGCGCCCGCGCGCCGACAGCATCGACGCTTTGGTGAAGCCCACGAACGAATAGGGATGGAGCAGAAGATTGACCCCGCCCACGAGGGCCATCGGCGACTGCCCGCTGCGCAGCGACTCGCAAGCCTGATGCAGCGCCACCAGGGAGGAGGAGCAGGCGGTATCGACCGCGACGCTGGGGCCGCGAAGGTCAAACAAATAGGACAGGCGGTTGGCGGCGATGCTGAGCGTGTTGCCAGTCATCGAGTGCGCCGACATGGTCGACAGATCGTCGAGCAGGCGCATGCCGTAGTCGATACCGGAGATGCCGACGTGAACGGAGCAATTCGTGCCGGCCTGCGCGGAGGGTCGGATCCCGGCGCTTTCAAACGCTTCCCAGGCAAGTTCCAGCAGCAACCGCTGCTGGGGATCCATCAGTTCGGCTTCCCGGGGCGATATCCCGAAGAACGCCGCGTCGAAACGATCGATGTCGGAAAGCGTGCCCGCGGCGAAGGTGATGCTGCGCCCTGGCTCGGATCTTCGCGGGTGCTGCAACTCTTCCGCCGCCCAACGCGACGGATCGACCTGGGTCACGAGATCTCGACCCTCGAGCAGCGCTCGCCAGAAATCCGCCGCGCCCGTCTGATCCGAAGGAAACCGGAAGGCAAGCCCGACGAGGGCAATGGACATGTCTTCGTCGCGCTCTCCAGCCAATTCTCATCCCCGCTCTCGATCACCGCCCCATCCCACGCTGCTGAGCGGCGTACCACCAGCAGTAGTTTGATCCTATCAGACATTGATTCCCAGATGGAGGAAAGCAGATGTATCAGCGGCAGTGCGCCACTCTTTTGGACATTTATTCGACGATTTGATATGTAAATAAACTTAAGTAACAATGACAATCGAGCCATCAAGTCACTTTGAGCCAAGACAGGCGCGACTTCAACAGCAAGCGAGTCGACAAGACGCACAGCGCTTATGGATGGTGCTCAAAAAAGGCGCCCGCCGCTCCTGGTGCATGGCATTGGCAGCCGTGACAATGGACGCATGAAACAAGCTGACCTTGGCCTGGACCTGACGAGCCGCAAGACCCGCAAGGGCAAGTTCCTGGACGAGATGGATCGCGTGGTGCCGTGGGCGCAGCTGCTCGCGCTGATCGCGCCGCGCAAGGAGCGAGGCCGGTCGCCGTTCGGTGCCGAGGTCATGCTGCGGATTCACTTCCTGCAGAACTGGTTCGGGCTGTCGGACGTGGCGATGGAAGAGGCGCTGTTCGACGTGCCGCTGTACCGGCAGTTGCCGGGCTGGGTGGCAT
>JAKAHP010000012.1 GCA_021825505.1 Pseudomonadota bacterium | reverse complement strand
CGCGTGCACGCCAGCCGACCGCGACCCACGGATTGGACGGAACGAACTGGAAGTACTCGACCGCGTTGATCACGGTGATCTCATGCTCGCGACCGAGTTTGGCGCGCGCCTCGTAAGCCGCCGGCATGCCACCGATGCCAGCCCCGAGTATGACGATGTGAGCCATCTTGTTCGTTCCTCCTTGTCGATGCCGCGTTGTTGTCGTTTCGTATCGCGCGTCGCGACCTGCGCCGGGCCGCTTGAAAGCCAGCGAAGCATAGCGACGCGACCGGGCGCCGACGTCGGCGTCGACCCTGCCCTCGGTGCGCGCATTGACATCGGTCAAGTTTGCCGGGGTGGCCAGCAACAGCGTCGGTGTTTGTCCTAGGATCGTGAACCCTAATACTCCCTCGGGCATTCCTGAAACATGTCTATACTCAATTCTCACGGCCAGCTACAGGCCGCGAAATGATCCAACGCAAGGTCCGAGACCCCGCGAATCCCGAGGAGCGCAGCAGCCGATGAAACCACCCCGTCCACTTTGGAACCCCTATGTCGCCGGCATCGTGCTCGGGCTGGGCCTGCTGGTGACCTTCGTCGTCACCGGCAACGGCTACGGCGCCACCGGGGCGACCACGCGCGCCACCGCGGTGCTCGCCGGCAGCGTGGCGCCGTCGCTGGTCGCACCGCACACCTATCTGCACGGCTCCTTCACCGCAGGGCTCAACGCCTGGATCGTCTGGGAGGTCGTCGGCCTGTCGATCGGCGCGCTGCTCGGCAGCGTGCTGGCCGGGCGCTTCAAATTCGAGGTCGACGGCCCGCGCCAGGCCGGGCGCACGCTGCGGCTGGTGCTGGCCCTGGTCGGCGGCACCGCGTCGGGTCTGGGCGCGCGCCTCGCGCTCGGCTGCACCAGCGGCCTGGGCCTGTCGGGCGCGGCCACGCTGGCTGCTTCCGGCTTCCTGTTCCTGATCGGTTTCTTCATCGCCGGCGCGCTGTTCGGCACCCTGACCAAAGGATGGTGGAAATGAGCCTGCCTCTCGGCTATACCGGCCCGGTGTCGGGCATCGTGCTCGGCCTGGTGTTCGGCTACGCACTGGAGAACGCCGGTTTCGGCTCCAGCTGCAAGCTCACCGCACAGTTGCGTTTCCAGGACTGGGCAGTGTTCAAGGTGATGTTCACCGCGATCATCGTTGCCTCCGGCGGTCTGTACCTACTGCAGGCGCTGGGGATGGTGAACGTGGTCAACGACATGTTCGTGCCCTCGGTGATGTTCTGGGGCAGCTCGATCGGCGGCGTGCTGATCGGCATCGGCATGGCGGTGGGCGGCTATTGCCCCGGCACCTCGATGGTCGCACTGTTCTCCGGCAAGCTCGACGGGCTGCTGTTCCTGCTCGGCATCGGCCTGGGCACGCTGGTGTTCAACGCCTTCGCGCCGCAGCTCGAATCCTGGGCCTGGAAGCAGGTCGGCCCCGATTCGCTGACCGTGCCGCAATTGCTGCACCTTCCGGCCGGCGTGGTCTGGGCGCTGCTGCTCGCGGTGCTGCTCGTGGTCGGCTACCTGACGCGCAGCGCGCGCCGTGGCACGCGTGGCACGCTCGCGGCGCAGGGCAGCTGACAAGGCGCTGCCGAGGGGCAAGCCGCATCCACCATATGCGTTGATAATCATGCAGCGTGCTGCTGCACGCTGCTCTCTGTTTCACAGCCCACTCTGGAGTTTTTCATCATGAGACAAACCCGAATCAAACTGTCCCGCGCCGTGCCGGCGCTCGCGCTCGCCGCCGCGGTGGTCGCGCCGATGCCGCAGGCCTTGAACGTGCTGTCGGCCGCGCCGGCCGCGCAGGCCGCCGGCAACCCCTGCGCGCCGAGCAACCCCTGCGCGCCCAGCGGCGACAAGAAAATGAACAAGAAGTCCGGCAATCCTTGCGCGCCGGCGTCCAAGAAGAAGTCGAACAACCCCTGCGCGCCGTCGAACTGAGCGTCGCACAGCGCCGATGAGCGAAGCCCTGCCCAGCAGCACCGCCGACCACCCGGTCGCCGCGCAGCTCAGCCTCGGCCGCGCCGAGCTGATCGCTGCGCTGCGCGCGGCGCCGCGGCGGCGGTTGCGCGAGGCGGCGGCGCGCCTGCTCGACGACATCGAGCACGACACCGCCAAGGGGCGCAACATGCTGACCGATCTGCTCGGTCGGCGCGCAGCGTTCGAGGTGTGGGAGCACTACCCGGCACGCGACGCGGTCGACGCACACAGCGGCTACCGCTTCTACTACCACGCCCACGAGCGCCGCGCGCGCGGCGAACACGGTCATTTCCACGTGTTCGCCGCGCTGGCGCCGCGCGCCGGCGAGGCCGATTACGTGCATCTGGTCGGGCTGTCGGTCGACGCGCGCGGCTTTCCGCTGCGCGTGTTCACGACCAATCAGTGGGTCACGGCCGAGCGCTGGCTGCCGGCGCCGCGCATCCTGCGCGCGCTCGATCGGCTCGATCTCAGCCATACCCGGCCGTCGCGCGTGGCGCGCTGGGTGCAGGACAGCACGCGACTGTTCGCGCCGCAGATCGCTGCCGTCGTGCAGCGCCGCGACGCTCGCATCGCGCAGCGTGCGCGTCGGCTGGGCGAGCACGGCGCACGCCAGGACCGGCGCACGCACATCGTCAGCCAATGCCGTGTCGACTTGTCGAGGCAATTCGAATGTCTGGAGGCAGCCGGATTTGCGTGAACAACAAGCGCAGAACGGTTTTTTTGTACAACGTGGAGAGAGAGCATGAAACTTGTGAAGCACCTGATCGTCGCCGGCCTCGCCGGCTCCTTCGCCCAGTTCGCGGCCGCCGCTGACGTGCCGGCTCCGCTGGTGACGCCGCAATGGCTCAAGGCGCACCTGTCCGAAGTCACCGTGGTCGACGTGCGCGAGGGCACCAAGGGCCTGACCAGCCAGCCTGAAATGGCCAAGGACAAGGCCGGCAAGACGATGGTCAAGATGACCGGCGGCCACGTGCCGGGCGCGATCGCGGTCGATTTCGACACCATCCGCCAGAACAAGGTCGTCGACGGCAAGACGATCAAGGCGCAACTGCCGACCGCCGAGTACTTCACCAAGGTGATGGACGCCGCCGGTCTGAACAAGAGCGACAAGCCGATCGTGATCGTCCCGACCGGTCAGACCGTCGACACGATGGACATGGCCACGCGCCTGTACTTCCAGCTGCGCTACTTCGGCGAGCCGGCGGCCAAGGTCGCGATCCTCAACGGCGGCGTCAATGCCTGGCTGCTGGCCGGCAACGCGGTCAGCACCGACAAGCCGGCCGCCAGCGCCGGCAACTGGACTGCCACCGGCGAGGACAAGGCCATCCTGGCCACGCTCGACGAGGTCAAGGGCGCCGTGCACAACGGCAGTGTCCAGTTCATCGACGCGCGTCCGACCCCGCAGTACCTGGGCATCGTCACCAAGCCGATCAACAAGAGCGGTGGCCACCTGCCCGGTGCCAAGTCGTTCCCGACCGACGCGATCGTGCGTGACGTCGACGGCGCCACCGAGTTCATGAGCGCTGGCGACTATCGCAAGATCTTCCACGCCTACGACATCAGCACCAGCGTGCCGACCGTGACCTACTGCAACACCGGCCACCTGGCGTCGGGCGCATGGTTCGTCGCGCACGAAGTGCTCGGCAACAAGAACTCCAAGCTGTACGCCGGCTCGATGATCGAGTGGACCAATCTGGGCAACCCGACGGTCGGCCTGGCCGACTGAAGGGCTCGCGGCGGGCAATGATCCCGCCACGTCGAACAAAGGGGCGCTGCGGCGCCCCTTTGTTCATGGTGCGCTGCGCATCAAATGATGATCGGCTCGTAGTGCAGCTCGACGCCGAACTTCGCATGCACCGCGGCGCGCACCGCCTGCGCCAGCTCGAGGATCTCGGCACCGCGTGCGCCGCCCTGGTTGACCAGCACCAGCGCGTGGCGAGCGTCGACCGCGGCACGCCCCAGCGCCCTGCCCTTGAAGCCGCAGGCGTCGATCATCCACGCCGCGGCGAGCTTGTAGCTGCCGTCGTCGAGCGGGTAGCTGACGATTTCCGGATATTCCTCGAGGATCTCGTTGCGGATCGTGCGGTTGACCACCGGATTCTTGAAAAAGCTGCCCGCGTTGCCGAGCAGCGCCGGGTCCGGCAACTTGGCGCGACGGATCTCGCACACCGCGTCGAAAATCTGCTGCGCGCTCGGCTCCAAGGCATCGGCGAAGCGGCGCGCGAGGTCGGCGTAACCGATCTGCGGCCGCCATGGCCGCGGCAGTCGCAGCCGCACCCGGGTGATCAGCGAGCGTCCGGCCAGTGCGTGCTTGAACTGGCTGTCGCGGTAGCCGAAGCGGCATGCCGCGGCGCCCAGCGTGACCTCGCGCCCGGTGGTCAGGTCGACCGCGTCGAGCGACTCGAAGCGATCGGCCAGCTCGACGCCGTAGGCGCCGATGTTCTGCACCGGCGCGGCACCTACGGTGCCGGGAATCAAGGCCAGGTTCTCCAGCCCGGGCAGCCCCTGTGCGAGCGTCCAGCTGACCAGCTCGTGCCAGCGCACGCCGGCGCCGGCCTCGACGATGCATGCCTCGGCGTCGTCGCGCAGCACGCGCAGCCCGCCGATCTCGACCTTGACCACCAGCGCCTCAGGGTCGCGCGTCAGCAGCACATTGCTGCCGCCGCCGAGGATCAGCTTGGGCAAGGCACCGAGCTGCGGGTCATCGACCAGCCGGCGCACCTCGCGCGCGTCGTGCACGCGCACCAGGCGCGCGGCGCGCGCGGCCACACCGAAGGTGTTGAGCGCGTCGAGCGCGACGTCGTGTTCGAGCTGCAGGTCCATACAATCGTCTTTCAATACCCAAACCCTGCATTATCGGACGCGCGCCGCGTGCGCGCGTGCGCCTTTCCGGAGCCCGCTCATGCCTTCCTTCGACGCCGTTCTCGAACCCAACCTGATCGAGGTGCGCAACGCGATCGAACAGACTTCGCGCGAAATCGGCACCCGCTTCGATTTCAAGGGCAGCTCGGCGCGCGTCGAGCTCACCGACAAGACCATCACCGCCTGGGCCGACAGCGATTTCCAGCTCGGCCAGGTGCGCGACGTGCTGCACGCCAAGCTGGCCAAGCGCAACGTCGACCTGCGCTTCCTCGATGCGGCCAAGCCGGAGACGATCGGCGGCGACAAGGTCAAGCAGCTCATCACCGTCAAATCCGGCATCCCGCAGGAGCTGGCCAAGCGCATCGGCGCGACGCTGAAGGAGGCCAAGCTGAAAGTGCAGTCGTCGATCCAGGGCGAGACCGTGCGGGTCAGCGGCGCCAAGCGCGACGATCTGCAGGAGGCGATCGCGCTGCTGCGCAAGCGCATCGAAGAAGCGCCGCTGTCGTTCAACAACTTCCGCGACTGAAGCCCGCGGCGGCGCCTCAGCGGCGCCGGCCGATGCGGCTCTCGGTGCCGGCGAGCAGCTTGGCGATGTTGCCGCGGTGGCGCCAGACGATCAGCAGCGCGATCGCGGCGACCGCCGCCAGCCGTGCCGGCGACGCCGGCCACGCCACCCCCCCGCCGAAGTAGAAATACAGCGGCGCGAACACCGCGGCGGCCAGCGCAGCGGCCGACGAGTAGCGCGTGAACAGCGCGACGATCAGCCAGGTGGCCAGCGTGGCCAGCCCCAGCCAGGGATTGATCGCCAGCAGCACGCCGGCCGCGGTGGCCACCCCCTTGCCGCCGCGAAACCCGAAAAATACCGGGTACAGGTGGCCGAGGAACACGGCCAGCGCGACCAGCGGCACCAGCGCCGCGCCGACCTCGCCGCGCGCCTGCGCCGCACTCGCCAGCCACACCGGCAGCCAGCCCTTGGCGGCATCGAGCAGCAGCGTCAACAGCGCCGCGAGCTTGCTGCCCGAGCGCAGCACATTGGTCGCGCCAGGATTGCCCGAGCCGAAGCTGCGCGGGTCGGACAGACCCAGCGCGCGGCTGACGACGATCGCGAACGCGATCGAGCCGAGCAGATAGGCGGCCAGTACCGCGGGGAATGCATACAGGAGGTTCATGGCTTCGAGGGCCGCTTGGGCGACGATACGGTTTCAGGGGGCCAGTGCGCAGTGCACCGCGCACGGCTGCAGCTGATCGAGCAGCACGGCCGGCGCCAGGCCGAGCAGCAGACCGCGGCGCCCGCCGTTGATGTAGATGAGATCGAGCTCGAGCACGCTGGCCTCGACATACACCGGCAGCGGCTTGCGCAGCGCGAACGGCGACGTGCCGCCGACCTGGTAGCCGCTGTGGCGCTGCGCGACCTCGGGCGTGCACGGCTGCACCGATTTGCGACCGATCTCGCGCGCCAGGTTCTTGGTCGACACCTCGCGGTCGCCGTGCATCAGCACGACCAGCGGCTGGGCCGCCTCGTCCTGCATCACCAGGGTCTTCACGACATGGTGCGGATCGACCCCCAGGCACTGCGCACCGCGCGCCGCGCCGCCGTGCTCGACGTAGTCGTAGGGGTGCAGCGTGAACGCGCAGCCGCGCTGGCGCAGCCAGGCGGTGGCGGGGGTTTCCGTGACGTGAGATTTGCGCATCGTGGGCATCCACAGCCTGTCAGCAGCCGCGCATACTACCCCGCGCCACGCGCGGCGGGAAGCGCACCCCTAGAATGCCCTACATGGCCACTGCGCTGAACGCCGATCTTCATTCGCACTCGACCCGCTCCGACGGTACTCTCGACCCGGCGACGCTGGCGCGCCGCGCACGCGTCAACGGTGTGCAGCTGTGGGCGCTGACCGACCACGACGAAGTCAGCGGGGTCGCCGAAGCGGCCGCCGCTGCGGCCGACTGCGGGCTGCGCTTTCTCGCCGGGGTCGAGATCTCGGTGTCGGTGGCGGCGCAGACCGTGCACGTCGTCGGCCTCGGCGTCGACCCGGACAACGCTGCGCTGCGCGCCGGCCTGGAACAGGTGCGTGTCGGGCGCGAGCAGCGCGCTCGGCGCATGGCCGCCGAGCTCGAGCGCGAAGCGGGCGTGGTCGGCGCCTATGCCGGCGCCTGTCGCCACGCCGGCAACCCGGCGCTGATCTCGCGCACCCACTTCGCGCGCCACCTGGTCGAGCAACGCATCTGCAGCACCACGCACGAGGTTTTCACGCGCTTTCTCACCCCGGGCAAGCCCGGCTACGTCGACCACGCCTGGGCCACGCTGCGCGAGGCGCTGGAGTGGATCACGGCCGCCGGTGGCCACGCAGTGCTGGCCCATCCGGCGCGCTACCCCTTCACGTCGACCGAGGAGTGGGCGCTGTTCGAAGGTTTCAAGGCCATGGGCGGGGCCGCGGTCGAAGTCGTCACCGCCAGCCACGGCGCCGCCGAAATGCGCAAGTACGCGGCGCTGGCCGCGGAGTTCGAATTGCGCGCGTCGCGCGGCTCGGATTTCCACAGCCCGCACGAAAGCCGTTGCGACCTCGGCCGGCTGCCTCCGCTGCCCGCCGGCGTCGCGCCCGTCTGGGAACTGTTCGATTGAGCGCTACGATGGCCCAATATTTCCACATCCACCCCGACAACCCGCAGCCCAGGCTGGTCAAGCAGGCCTGTGCGATCCTGCACGGCGGCGGCGTCGCCGCGGTGCCGACCGATTCGTCGTATGCGCTGGTCTGCCATCTCGACGACAAGGCCGCGGTCGAGCGGCTGCGCCGCATCCGCCAGGTCGACGAGCGCCACCACCTGACGCTGCTGTGCAGCGACCTGTCCGAGCTCGGCACCTACGCCGTGGTCGACAACCGCCAGTTCCGGCTGCTGCGCGCCGGCACGCCAGGCCCCTACACCTTCATTCTCGAAGCCACGCGCGAAGTGCCGCGGCGCGTCTCGCACCCGTCGCGCCGCACCATCGGCGTGCGTGTGCCGGACCACGCGGTCACGCTGGCGCTGCTGGCCGAACTCGGCCAGCCGCTGCTGGCGACGACGCTGATCCTGCCCGGTGCCGACGAGCCGCTGAACGACGCCGAGACGATCCGCGAGCACCTCGAGCGCCAACTCGACCTGGTGGTCGACGCCGGCGCCTGCGCGCAGCAGCCGACCACGGTGATCGACCTGTGCACCCAACCCCCGGCCGTGATTCGCCAGGGCCGCGGCGCGCTGCAGCCGCTGGGGCTGCAGGCCGCCGATTGACCGCCCGACAACCGACCGCCATGGACCAATTCATCCAGACCTTCACCGTCTACGCACTGCCGCTGCTGTTCGCGATCACGCTGCACGAGGCAGCGCACGGCTGGATGGCGCGCCAACTGGGCGACAACAGCGCCTACATGATGGGCCGGGTCTCGCTGAACCCGGCGCGGCACATCGACCCGCTGGGCACGGTCGTGATCCCCTTGTTGCTGCTGCTGGTGGGCAGCCCCTTCCTGGTCGGCTACGCCAAGCCGGTGCCGGTCAACGTCAGCGCGCTGCGCCACCCCAAGCGCGACATGATCTGGGTCGCGCTGGCCGGTCCGGCCTCGAACTTCGTACAGGCCTTCGTCTGGGCGCTGGCGCTGCTGCTGTTGCGTGCGCTGGGGGCCAGCGAGGCCTTCTTCTACGACGTGGCGCGCGCCGGTGTTGGCGTCAACCTGCTGTTGTGCGTGTTCAATCTGTTCCCGCTGCCGCCCCTGGACGGCGGCCGCGTGCTGGTCGGGCTGCTGCCGCTGCGCCCGGCGATCGCCCTGTCGCGGCTCGAGCCTTACGGCTTCCTCATTGTGTTGGCGCTGGTGTTCAGTGGCATCATCACGACACTGTGGTTGATGCCGCTGATGGGGCTGACCCAGCAGCTGCTTGACCTGCTGCTCAGCCCGTTCCGCTTGTTGCTGTTCTGAACCCTAGACACGAAAGCTCCCCATGCCCCGCCTGCTGCGCCTGCTCTGCTCGATTCCGCTGCTGTTGCTGTTCACGCCCGTCCACGCCGCCGAATGGACCGCCTTGTGGGGCGGCGCCGACGGCGCCCACAACGCGGCGCTGGCGTGGCAGGCCAAGCCGTTCTGGTCCAACGCTGCGCACACCGTCGACGCCTCGCTCGAGCTGTCGGGCGGGGTCTTCACCCGGGACGGCTCACACGTCTGGCATGTCGGCGCCACGCCGGTGCTGCGCTGGTGGCTGACGCCCTCCAACGCGCTGGAGGCCGGCATCGGTGCCAACCTGCTGTCGTCGACCTGGATCGGCCCGAAGGGCATGGCCACCGCCTACCAGTTCGGCGACCTGCTCGGCCTCGTGCACCGCTTCGACGGCACCCCGTGGAGCGTCGGCGCGCGCTTCACCCATTACTCGAATGCGGGGATCAAGCACCCCAATCCGGGACAGAACTTCTTCCAACTTCGCGTCAGCTATGACTTCGACTGAAACCTGCGCCGACACCGTGCTGTCGGGCATGCGCCCGACCGGCGTGCTGCACCTGGGCCATTACCACGGCGCGCTGAAGAACTGGGCGCAACTGCAGAACGAACATCGCTGCCTGTTCTTCGTGGCCGATTGGCACGCGTTGACAACGCATTACGAAACGCCCGAAGTGATACGCCAGCACACGCTGGACACGGTGATCGACTGGCTGGCCGCCGGCGTCGACCCCAAGCGTGCGACGCTGTTCGTGCAGAGCCGCGTGCTCGAGCACGCCGAACTGTTCCTGCTGCTGGGCATGGGCACGCCGCTGGCCTGGCTCGAGCGGGTGCCGACCTACAAGGATCAGATCGCGAATCTGAAGGACAAGGACCTGCTGACCTACGGCTTCCTCGGCTACCCGCTGCTGCAGGCGGCCGACATCCTGATCTATCGCGCGCGCTGGGTTCCGGTCGGCGCCGACCAGGTGCCGCATATCGAGATGAGCCGCGAAATCGCGCGGCGTTTCAACGCGCTGTACGGGCGCGACGCGCAGATCGAGTCCGCCGCGCACCTGGCCGCGGCCAAGCTGCCAGAAGACCAGCGCGTGCAATTGCAGCAGCTGCGCCGCGCCGCCGATCAGGACGGCGAGCTCGACAAGCGCGAGGCCGCGCGCGCGCTGATCGGCGCCAGCGCGCTGTCGCGCGCCGAGAAGGACGCGCTGCGCGCCCAGCTCGACGGTGGTCGCCGCACCATTCTGCGCGAACCCGAAGCGCTGCTGACCCCCGAGTCGCGGCTGCCCGGGCTCGACGGGCGCAAGATGTCCAAGAGCTACGGCAACTCGATCGCGATCCGCGAGGAACGCGCGGTGGTCGAGCACAAGGTTCGGCGCATGCCGACCGACCCGGCGCGGGTGCGCCGCAGCGACCCCGGCGACCCCGAGCGCTGCCCGGTGTGGCAGTTCCACCTCGCCTACAGCGACGAGGACACCCGGGCCTGGGTGCAGCGCGGCTGCACCGGGGCGGGCATCGGCTGCCTCGAATGCAAGCAGCCGGTGATCGACTCGATCCTGCGCGAGCAGCAGCCCATGCTCGCCCGCGCCCAGCCCTACGTGGACCAGCCGGCGCTGGTGCGCGACATCCTCGACGACGGCTGCGAGCGCGCGCGTGCCGCCGCGCGCGAAACGATGGCCGAGGTGCGCGACGCGATGGGCCTGCGCCTGCAGTGATGGGGCTTCAGCGCCGCCGGCGTGCGCGCCGGCGCGCCAGCGCCCACCCTGCGGCGACCAGCACGAGCAAGGCGATCAGCCCCAGCTCGACGTGCTCCAGGCGCAGCTCGAGCATGCCCAGGGCCTGGCCGAAACCCCAGCCGGCACCGGCGATCAGCGGCGCCCACAGCAGCGCGCCGAGCACGTTGAACACGGCGAAGCGCAGCGCCGGCACGCCGGCTGCGCCGATCAGGATCGGGCCGGCGATGCGCAGGCCGTAGAGGAAGCGCACCGCGACGATGGCGCCGCGCGGGTAGCGCCGCAACAGCGTGGCGACGCGTTCGAACTGCGCCGCCAGACGCGGCCAGCGCAGCAGCAGGCGGCGCCCCCAGAAATGGCCGACCCAGTAGAAGAACTGATCGCCGGCGCTGGCCGCGACCACGGCGACGGCCAGCACCACCCAGATGTCGAGCAGGCCGCGGCGTGCCGCGTAGCCGGCCGCCAGCAACACCGTTTCGCCTTCGGCGAAGGCGCCCACGGCGACCGCCAGGTAACCCCAGTCGTGAATCCACTGCTCGACCATCGCCCGCTCCGGCTGACTGCGCGAAAGGAACGATGATGCCAGGGTTCGCGACGGGCAAACAAAAACCGGCCCGAAGGCCGGTCTGGCAAGGCCGGGGCGATGAGGCCCCGGCGGCGAGCTTGCCTGCCGCGTGGGCGGCAGGCTGCGCCGTTCAGATCGCGCGGATCTGCGAGGCCTGCGGGCCCTTCGGGCCGGCCTTCACGACGAACTCGACGCGCTGGTTTTCCTGCAGCGTGCGGAACCCCTTGGCCTGGATTTCGCTGAAGTGGGCGAACAGGTCCTCGCCGCCTTCATCCGGCTTGATGAAACCGAAACCCTTGCTTTCGTTGAACCATTTGACGGTGCCGGTGGGCATGATCATCCTTTCGAAACGTGAACATTAAAGAAGAATGCAAATCTTCATCAAGCCCAGCCGGTTTATCGATAATCAATGAACCCAAACTGTGGACACGAACGTCCGTCTTGAAGCGACTGCAGGGACTACTATACACCGGTTGACGCAAATGCAAGCCCTCCGCGCGTAGCTTGCGAAAAATCTACACCAACGATTGTCGACGCTGTTGCCAACGTGCAACGACTGTGACAAACCATCAGATCATTCGACTTCATGCAGGTATTCCGCGGCATCCACCACGCCGCGCTGGCTACTCCCAGCGCCATCAGCATCGGCAATTTCGACGGCGTGCACCGCGGCCACCAGGCCATGCTGGCGCTGCTGGTCAACGAAGCCAGGCACCGCGCACTGGTGCCCTGCGCCGTGACCTTCGAGCCCCATCCGCGCGATTACTTCGCGCGGATGCGCGGCGGCGCAGCACCGGCGCGCATCGCCACGCTGCGCGACAAGCTCGAGGAGCTGCAGCGCTGCGGCATCGAGCGCGCCGTGGTGCTGCGTTTCGACGCCGCGCTGGCCGCGTTGACAGCCGAGGACTTCGTGCGCCAGGTGCTGGTCGACGGCCTGCACGCGCGCTATGTGCTGGTCGGTGACGATTTCCGCTACGGCGCCAGGCGCGCCGGCGACTACGCCCTGCTCGACAGCGTGGGGCTGCAGCTCGGCTTCGACGTCGCGCGCATGAACGCCTATGAAGTGCACGCGCGCCGGGTCTCGAGCTCGGCGCTGCGCGAGGCGCTGGCCGCCGGCGACATGGCGCAGGCCTATGCGCTGCAGGACCGCGCCTACGCGATCTCGGGCCGCGTCGTGCACGGACGCAAACTCGGCCGCGCGCTGGGTTTCCCGACGCTGAACATGCGCTTCGCACACCCCCACCCTGCCGCCCAGGGCATCTTCGTCGTGCGCGTGCACGGCCTCGGCGACCAGGCGCTGCGCGGCGTCGCCAGCCTGGGGCGGCGCCCCACCGTCGACGACGACGCGCAAGTCCTGCTCGAGACCTATCTGCTGGATTGGAGCGGCGACGCCTACGGTAAACTGGTGCGCGTGGAACTGCTGCACAAACTGCGGGATGAAGCTCGGTACGACACGCTGGAAGCGTTGACCGAGGCGATCGCGGCCGACGTCGCCGCGGCGCGCGCTTGGTTCGCGCGTCACGAACCGCAGGACCGCTGCTCCCGAATTTGACCGTCGTCGCGCGTTCCGGCGTCGCGGCCCGCCCGGGCCGCGCGCCACGCTGTCGTTTCCTTTGCCTACCTTCCGCCGCCGCGCCGACCTCACCCGCTTCCAGCCCGCCATGACCGATTCCGCGAATCCGAAGCCCGATTACCGAGCCACGCTGAACCTGCCCGAAACCGCATTCCCGATGCGCGGCGATCTGCCGCGGCGCGAACCCGGCTGGGTCGCCGAGTGGGAACGTGACGGGGTGTACCGCAGGCTGCGCGCGGCGCGCGTCGGGCGCCCGAAGTTCGTGCTGCACGACGGCCCGCCCTACGCCAACGGGCAGATCCACATCGGCCATGCGGTCAACAAGATCCTCAAGGACATGATCGTCAAGGCGCGCCAGCTCGACGGTTTCGATGCGGTCTACGTGCCGGGCTGGGACTGCCACGGGCTGCCGATCGAGAACCAGATCGAGAAGCTGTACGGACGCCAGCTCGGCCGCGACGAGGTTCAGGCACGCAGCCGCGCCTACGCCGCCGAGCAGATCGCCGGCCAGATGGCCGATTTCAAGCGCCTGGGCGTGCTGGGCGACTGGGACCGCCCCTATCGCACGATGGACTACGGCAACGAGGCCGACGAGATCCGCGCGCTCAAGCGCGTGATCGAGCGCGGCTACGTGTATCGCGGCCTGAAACCCGTGCACTGGTGCTTCGACTGCCACTCGTCGCTGGCCGAGTTCGAAATCGAGTACGCCGACAAGAAGAGCCTGACGCTCGACGTCGGCTTCCCTTGCGCCGAGCCCGAGCGTCTGGCCGCGGCGTTCGGCCTGCCCGCGCTGGACAAGCCGGCCAGCGCGGTGATCTGGACCACCACCGCGTGGACGCTGCCGGCCAACCAGGCGCTGAACCTCAACCCCGAGCTCGACTACTGCCTGGTCGACACCGAGCGCGGCCTGCTGGTGCTGGCTGCCGCGCGCGTCGAAGACTGCCTGCGCCGCTACGGCCTGCACGGCGAAGTGCGTGCGACCGTGCTCGGCGAGCGCCTCGGCGGCATCGCGTTCCGTCACCCGCTGGGCGCCAGCCATGCCGCCTACGACCGCGCCAGCCCGGTCTACCTGGCGTCGTACGCGACCGCCGACGACGGCACCGGCATCGTGCACTCGTCGCCGGCCTACGGCGTCGACGACTTCAACTCCTGCATCAGCCACGGCATGCGCACCGACGAGGTGCTCAATCCGGTGCAGGGCGACGGCGTCTACGCCGACGAGCTCGCGCTGTTCGGCGGCCAGAACATCTGGAAGGCCGCGCCCCTCGTCGTCGATGCGCTGCGCGAGGCAGGCCATCTGTACGCCACCGAGGAAATCCGCCACAGCTATCCGCATTGCTGGCGCCACAAGACCCCGGTGATCTTCCGCGCCGCGAACCAGTGGTTCGTGCGCATGGACGAAGGCGACGGCGTGTGCACGGTCGACAAGGCGCCCGGCACGCTGCGCGCAAGCGCGCTGCAGGCGGTCGAGCAGACCGAGTTCTTCCCGGCCGGCGGCAAGGCGCGGCTGTACGACATGATCGCGCACCGACCCGACTGGTGCATCTCGCGCCAGCGCGCCTGGGGCGTGCCGCTGCCCTTCCTGCTGCACAAGGCCACCGGCACGCTGCACCCGCGCACGCTCGAGTTGATGGACCGTGCCGCCGAACTGGTGCAGCGCGAAGGCGTCGAGGCGTGGTCGCGGCTCGACCCGCGCGACTGGATCGGCGACGACGCCGAGCACTACGAGAAAAGCCAGGACATCATCGAGGTCTGGTTCGATTCGGGCACCACGCACTGGCACGTGCTGCGCGGCAGTCACGCCGACGCGCTGCAGTGGCCCGCCGACCTCTACCTCGAGGGCCACGACCAGCACCGCGGCTGGTTCCACTCGTCGCTGCTGACCGGCTGCGCGATCGACGGCCGTGCCCCGTACAAGGCGCTGCTGACGCACGGCTTCACGGTCGACGGCCAGGGCCGCAAGATGAGCAAGTCGGTGGGCAACGTGATCGCGCCGCAGGCGGTCAGCGACAAGCTCGGCGCCGAAATCATCCGGCTGTGGGTCGCGTCGACCGACTACTCCGGGGATCTTGCGATTTCCGACACGATCCTCAAGCAGGTCGTCGAGAACTACCGGCGCGTGCGCAATACATTGCGCTTCCTGCTGGCCAACTGTGTCGACTTCGATCCGGCGCGCGATGCGCTGGCGCCGTCCGAGCTGGTCGAGATCGACCGCTGGGCGCTGGCCCACGCCGCGGCGCTGCAGCGCGAGGTGCTGGCGCATTACACGCGCTACGAGTTCCACCCGGTGGTCGCCCGACTGCTGCTGTTCTGCTCGGAAGACCTCGGCGGCTTCTACCTCGACGTGCTCAAGGACCGGCTGTACACGACGCCGGCGAAGTCGGTCGCGCGGCGCAGCGCGCAGACCGCGCTGTGGCACCTCACACACGCGATGCTGCGCTGGATCGCGCCCTTCCTCAGCTTCACCGCCGAGGAGGCGTGGCGCCACTTCGCGCCGCGGCAGGCGGCCGACGACGGCTCGATCTTCGTGCAGACCTGGGCCGAGCTGCCCGAGCCGGCCGATGCCGACGCGCTGCGCGCGAAATGGGCGCGAATGCGCGCGATCCGCGACGTGGTCAATCGCGCCATCGAGGAGGTGCGCGCCAGCGGCGCGCTTGGCTCGTCGCTGCAGGCCTGGATCACGATCGAGGCGGGTCCGGACGACCATGCGCTGCTGGCCAGCCTGGGCGACGAGCTCGGCTTCGCGCTGATCGTCTCGCGCGTCGAACTGCAGCGCGGCGAGACCCTCGCGGTGCGCGTCGAGGCCGCGGGCGGCGCCAAGTGCGAGCGCTGCTGGCACTGGGAGCCGCAAGTCGGCACCGACCCGGTGCACCCGGGCCTGTGCCCGCGCTGCGTCGACAACCTGACGGGCACCGGCGAAAGCCGGCGCCACGCCTGACGCGATGCTGCGCCACAACACGCGCTGGCTGCTGCTCGCCGCGGCGGTCGTCGGGGCCGACCAGCTCAGCAAATGGCTGGTACGCGGCGCCCTGCCGTTGGGCGACGCGCTGCCGCTGACGCCGTTCTTCAACCTGGTGCACGCCGAGAATCCCGGCGCCGCGTTCTCCTTCCTGGCCGGTGCCGACGGCTGGCAGCGCTGGCTGTTCACCGCGCTTGGGCTGGGCGCCACCGCGCTGATCGTGGCGCTGCTGCGGCGCCCGCGACGCGCGCTGTTCGGCGCCGGGCTGGCGTGCGTGCTCGGCGGCGCGCTGGGCAACGTGATCGACCGCGTGCTGCACGGCCACGTCACCGATTTTCTCGATTTCTACGTCACGCACGGCGCCACGCAGTGGCACTGGCCGGCGTTCAACCTGGCCGACAGCGCCATCGCGATCGGCGTCGCGCTGCTGCTGCTCGACGAGTGGCGCAGCTCGCGCGCGCGTACCTCGTAGAAACACCGATGCGGATGCCTTGCGCGAAGCCGCGCAGGGCAATAGCCTCACTCCTTCAAAGGTTTTGCAAAACGCAACCGGAGGAGAGTGGATGAGTCCAGAGGAAGCCCAACGCCAGCCGCTGGCCCATGAGCGGCGGCAACGTGTCGCGGTATGCGCGCTGAGCTGGCGCGACCCGCTGCGCTGGCTGCGTGCCGGCTGGCACGACATGCTGCGCTGCCCGCGCGTGAGCCTGAGCTACGGCCTGATGTTCACCGCGGTGACCTGGGCGCTGGGATTGACCTTCCTGCGCGATCCCGAATACACGCTGATGCTGGCCAGCACCGTGCTGCTGCTCGGCCCGGCGCTGGCGATGGGCCTGATCCAGGCCAGCCGCAGCCACGAGCGCGGCGAGCGCCCTCTGCTGCGCCCCTGCCTGATCGTGTGGTGGAAGGCGCGCTCCAGCGTCGCGCTGTTCTCGGGGCTGCTGCTGGTCATCGAGCTGCTGTGGGCGCGCTCGGCAATGCTGATCTTCGCGCTGTTCTTCGACACCATGGCCCCCAGCGGCAACGCCTTCCAGATCCTGCTCGACCCGGCGAACCTGGACTTCGTGCTCGCCTATGCGGTCGTCACCGCGCTGTTCGGCATGATCGCCTTCGGCGTCGCGGCGGTGTCGATTCCGCTGATGCTCGATCGCCCGGTGGACGCCATCACCGCGGCGGTGACCAGCGTGCGCGCCTGCCTCGAGCACCCCTGGGTGATGGCGCTGTGGGGCGTGCTGATCGCGTCGATCACGCTGCTGGCGCTGCTGCCGCTGGGCGCCGGGCTGATGCTGGCCTGGCCGCTGGTCGGCCACGCCAGCTGGCACGCGTACCGCGGCATCATCTGCCCTGACGCCGGCGCCCGCCTGGAGCGCCAGGCGGCGGCCTGAAGCGCGGCGCCTCAAGGCATCAGCACGATGCTGCCGGTGGTCGCGCGCGACTCCAGCGCGGCCTGCGCCGCGGCGGCGTCGCGCAGCGCGAAACGCTGACCGATGCGCGGCACGACGTGGCCGCCCTGCACCATCGCGAACAGCTCGGCCGCCATCTGCGCCAGCGCCAGCGGGTCGGCGACGTGGGTCATCAGCGTCGGCCGCGTCACGTACAGCGAGCCGCGCGCGGCCAGGTCGCCGAGCGCGAGCGGCGGCACCGGCCCCGAGGAATTGCCGAAACTGACCATCAGGCCGAACGGCTGCAGGCAGCTCAGCGAACGCTCCCAGGTGTCGCGCCCGACCGAGTCGTAGACCACCGCGACGCCGCGCCCGTCGGTGAGCTCGCGCACGCGCGCCACCAGATCCTCGGTACGGTAGTTGATGCAGTGCGCGTAGCCGTGCCCGAGCGCCAGCCGGCACTTCTCCTCGCTGCCCGCGGTGCCGATCAGCTTGACCCCCAGCGCACGCGCCCACTGGCCGGCGATCAGGCCGACGCCGCCGGCCGCGGCGTGGAACAGCGCGACGTCGCCGGCCGCCAGCGGCCGTGTGCGGCGCAGCAGGAACTGCGCGGTCAGGCCCTTGAGCATCATGCTCGCGGCGGTCTCGAAGGCGATCGCGTCGGGCAGTGCGACCAGCACCTTCTCCGGCACCAGGCGGGCCTCGGCATAGGCGCCGACCGGCCCGCTGCAATAGGCCACGCGGTCGCCGACGCGAAACCGGGTGACGCCGGCGCCGACCGCCTCGACGGTGCCGGCGCCCTCCAGGCCCAGCCCCGACGGCAGCTGCAGCGGATACAGGCCGCTGCGGTGGTAGATGTCGATGAAATTGACGCCGACCGCGGCGTGCCGCACCAGCACTTCGCCGGCACCGGGGGCGCCGACCTCGACCTGCTGCCACTGCAGCACTTCGGGGCCGCCTTGACGTTCGATGCGTATCGCGTGGGTGTTCATGGGGGGTCTCCGTGGGCCTTGGGCAAAGCAACATTGTGCCGCCGCGCAAGCGCGCTTGCAGTGCGACGCCAGCAGACGCGTTAAGGCGCTCCTAAGCGCCTTGCGCGATACTCCATACCTATGCGACTGCTGCTGGTGGAAGACGACGTGATGATCGGCGAGAGCGTGCTCGACGCGCTGCGCGCCGAAGGCTACGCGGTCGACTGGGTGCGCGACGGACAGACCGCGGCGTCGGCCTGGAGCACCGAGAGCTACGATCTGGTGCTGCTCGACCTCGGGCTGCCCCGGCGCGACGGGCTGCAGGTACTGCAGCAGGCGCGTGCGCGGCGCGACCGCACTCCGGTGCTGATCGCCACCGCGCGCGACGCGGTCGACGAGCGCATCCGCGGCCTCGATGCAGGCGCCGACGACTATCTGCTCAAGCCCTACGACCTCAACGAGCTGCAGGCGCGCGTGCGCGCCTTGCTGCGCCGCGCCGCCGGGCGCGCCGAGCCGGTATTCACGCACGGCACGCTGCGCCTGAACCCGGCCACGCACGAGGCGCTGCTCGACGGCCAGCCGGTGCTGCTGTCGCAGCGCGAATGGGCGGTGCTGGAGGCGCTGATCGCGCGCCCCGGCGTGATCCTGTCGCGCTCGCAGCTCGAGGAAAAGCTGTACAGCTGGAAAGACGAGATCTCGAGCAACGCGGTCGAAGTCTACGTGCACAGTCTGCGCAAGAAACTCGGCGCCGAGCTGATCCGCAACATCCGCGGCATGGGCTACGTGATCGCCCGCGACGAAGGCGCGGATCCGACGTGAAATCGCTGCGCGCCCAGTTGCTGGTGCTGTTGACCGCCGCGGTGCTGCTGTCGGCGCTGGTGGAGGGGGCGTTCGTGTTCAGCACCGCGATGCGCGAGGCAGGCGCGGTGTTCGACTACCACCTGCAGCAGCTGGCGCTGTCCCTGACCAGCGGCGACCTCGGCCTGCCCGGCTTCGGCCCGCAGGGACACGCGCGCGAAGGGGTCGACTACGTGGTGCAGGTCTGGGCCCCCGACGGTCGCCGCATCTACGTGTCGCGCCCGCGCATGGAAATGCCCGACCAGGCGGTGCTCGGCTATACCAATGCGATGGTCGACAACGAGCCGTGGCGCGTGTTCTCGATGCAGGCGGGCGGGCGCACCATCCAGGTCGCGCAGCCGCTGCACACGCGACGCGCGCTGGCGCTGACCTTCGCACTCGAATCGATCTGGCCCGTGCTGCTGATCGCGCCGCTGTTGCTGCTCGTGGTGGCCTGGGTCGTGCGCCGCTCGCTGCGCCCGTTGCGCGCGCTCGCCGGCGAGCTGGAGAACCGCGCAGCGACCGCCGCCGACCCGATTGAGCCCAGTGGGGTGATGCTCGAGATGCAGCCGGTGGTGCGCGCGATGAACGGCCTGTTTGCACGCACGCGCCAGGCCTTCGACGCGCAGCAGGCCTTCGTGGCCGACGCCGCGCACGAGCTGCGCTCGCCGCTGGCGGCGTTGAAGGTGCAGGTGCAGATGCTCGGCCGCGCGCACGACGACGCCACCCGGCGTGTCGCGCAGCAGCGGCTCGACGCCGGCTTCGACCGCGCGACCCATCTGGTCGAGCAACTGCTGGCGCTGGCGCGCGCCGACTCGGGCGCGCCGGAAGACCTGCAGCCCACCGAACTGGCGCAGGCCGCCCGGCTTGCCCTGTCGGACACCCTGGAGCTGGCGCAGAGCCGCCGCGTCGACGCCGGGCTGGAGCAGGCCGATGCGCTGCAGGTGATGGGCCCGCCGCAGGGACTGCGCATGATGGTGCGCAATCTGGTCGACAACGCGGTGCGCTACACACCGGCCGGGGGCCGCGTCGATCTGCACGTGCGCGCCGACGGCGACGACGCGCTGCTCGAGGTCGACGACTCCGGCCCGGGCATTGCGCCCGACGAGCGCGCCCGCGTGTTCGACCGCTTCTACCGCGGCGAGGAAGCGCCGGCCGGCGGCAGCGGCCTGGGGCTGGCGATCGCGGCGCGTGTGGCGGCGCGCTGCGGCGCACGCATCGAACTGCTCGATTCGCCGCTCGGCGGCCTGCGCGTGCGCGTGCGCTTCCCGCGCCTGGCCGCAGCGGCGAACTGAATCAGGCGCCCGCCGGGGCGTCGAGGTCGAAGGCCTTGTGCAGGGCGCGCACGGCCAGCTCGAGGTACTTCTCCTCGATCAGCACCGAGACCTTGATCTCCGAGGTCGAGATCATCTGGATGTTGATGCCTTCCTCGGACAAGGTGCGGAACATCTTGCTGGCCACGCCAGCGTGCGAGCGCATGCCGACGCCGACGATCGAGATCTTGCACGCCTTCGGATCGCCGATCACGTCCTTGGCGCCGATGTGCGACTGCACGCTGCTCTTGAGGATGTCCAGCGTGCGGGCATAGTCGCCGCGCCCCACCGTGAACGAGAAATCGGTGTAGCCGGCCACGCTCTGGTTCTGCACGATCATGTCGACTTCGATGTTGGCCCCGCCGACCGCGCTGAGAATCTGATACGCGATGCCCGGACGATCGGGCACGCCGACCACGGTGATCTTGGCTTCGTCGCGCGCGAAAGCGATGCCGGAAACGACGGCTCGTTCCATGTTCTGGTCTTCCTCGAAGGTGATGAGCGTGCCGCTGTGCATTTCCTGCTCCAGCGGAATGTCCCAGGGCGTCAGGCTCGACAGCACGCGCAGGCGCACGCGGTACTTGCCGGCGAACTCGACCGAGCGGATCTGCAGCACTTTCGAGCCGAGGCTGGCCATTTCCAGCATCTCCTCGAAGGTGATCGTGGCCAGCTTGCTCGCTTCAGGCACCACGCGCGGATCGGTGGTGTAGACGCCGTCGACGTCGGTGTAGATCTGGCACTCGTCGGCGCCCAGCGCCGCGGCCAGCGCCACGCCCGAGGTGTCCGAGCCGCCGCGCCCCAGCGTGGTGATGTTGCCGTCGGCGTCCAGGCCCTGGAAACCGGCGACGACGACGATGGCCCCGCGCGCCAGATCGGCACGGATGCGCTGTTCGTCGATGGCTTCGATGCGCGCCTTGGTGAAGGCGCTGTCGGTGCGCACCGCGACCTGCGCACCGGTGTAGCTGCGTGCCTCGCGCCCGATCGCCTTCAAGGCCATCGCCAGCAGGCCGATCGTGACTTGCTCGCCGGTGGCGGCGACGACGTCGAGTTCGCGCGGATCGGGCTCGGGCTGGATTTCCCGCGCCAGCCCGATCAGCCGGTTGGTCTCGCCCGACATCGCCGAGACGACGACCACCACCTGATGGCCGGCGTCGGCCCATTTGGCCACGCGCCGCGCGACGTTCTTGATGCGTTCGACGGAGCCGACTGAGGTGCCGCCGTACTTCTGGACGATGAGCGCCATGTTGTGTGCTGGTTGGACCGCAAGCGGCCGCCTGGGCCGCGCGCCGCAAAAAACGCCCGATTATAGGCAGCTTGATGCAGTGCAACGCAGACTTCGCGCGTCGCGCCACACCGCGTCGCCCACGCCCACGCGCACGCGCAAGCGCGGCGCCCCGCGCGCGCTGCGCCCGATCTGGCGACACAGCTCGTCGATCTGCGCGGCGCTGCTGCGCACGCCGCATCCCTCCAGCCACAGGCGCAGCACTTCGGCCAGGCGCGCCGCGCTCAACGTGCGCAGCGGCTCCAGACGCAGGCCGTCGGCCGCGTCGCGGCATTCTTGTCCTGCAACGTCCGTCAACGCGGTTCGCTCCTTCAAAGCTGCCCGGACGCTAATCGCCATGGATCCGCCGTTCTTGGGGCTTGCCAGTTCGCGCTGGATCGCTGGCTCCAGGGGGCTGCTCTTGAGCCGGCGAAGTCCCTCCATGCGGTCCTTGAGCGTCTGAAACTCGCTCCCCCATTGCTCCCTGAGCACGGCGCAGGCATCCCGGCTGTCCTGGCAGTAGAGTGGACTCACCGCAATCGCCAGCAGCGTGCCTGCCACGGTCA
>JAKAHP010000242.1 GCA_021825505.1 Pseudomonadota bacterium | reverse complement strand
CACGTGATCGCCGCCGATCTGGCCGGCCGCAGCGAACGCATCGCGGCCTTCAAGACGGAAACCGCGGCCATTGCCGAACACATCGCGTTCGAGCCGGTGGACGTCACCGACGACGCCAGTTGCGCCGATCTCGCGCGCCGCGTCGGCGAGCGTCACGGCCGCATCGACATTCTCGCCAACGTCGCCGGCATCACCCGCGACGCCACCCTGCGCAAGATGAGCGTGGCGCAGTGGGACCAGCTGATGCGGGTCAACCTCGACGGCCTGTTCCACATGACCCGCGCGGTGATCGAGGGCATGGTCGAGCGCGGTTTCGGCCGCATCGTCAACATCAGTTCGGTCAACGGCCAGACCGGCCAGTTCGGGCAGACCAACTACTCGGCCGCCAAGGCCGGCGTGCACGGCTTCAGCATGGCGCTGGCGCGCGAAGTGGCGGCCAAGGGCGTCACCGTCAACACGGTGTCGCCGGGGTACTGCCTGACCGAATTGGTGATGGCCGTGCCCGAAGCCATCCGCGCCAAGATCGCCGCGCAGATCCCGGTGGGCCATCTCGGCAGTCCCGACGATATCGCCCGCGCGGTGGCATTCCTTGCCGCAGACGATGCCGGCTACATCACCGGCGCCAACCTGCCGGTCAACGGCGGCTATTTCATGAGCTTCTGATGGCCGTGCGTTAGGGCACCCGATCGCACGGGCCGTCGCTCCGGGCGGCCCGGTCGCCCGGTGTTCATGCTTCGCCGCGAAGGCATGCGTATAACGGCCGCTCGTCTCCGACACTTCGGTCCGATGAACATCCACGCCACGACGATTGACCGGTTGGCTCGCACCGACCCGCACGACTATCACGCGATACCGGGTGATCGCTACTACCGGCTGGCGATCCTGCTGGGCCTGGGCCTAGTGATACTGGCGAGCTGGCAGCTGCAGGTGTTCCACGGCGTGATCCACATGGCGCACGAGCATGGCTGGGCCTCGCTCGTCGTACGCCCGGCGATGCTCTGGGCCGGCATGGGCATGCTGATGCTGCTGTTTCGCACCCTGCTCTGGTTCCGCTACCGCACGCCCCACAGTGCGGACCCGGGCGATGCCCCACTGCTCACCGTGATCATCCCCGCTTACAACGAGGGGCCGATGGTGGCGCGCTCGATCCATTCGGTCGCGCAGGCCCGCTACCCGCGGGAACGACTGGAAATCATCGTCGTCGACGATGGCAGCCGCGATGACACCTGGATGCACATCGAGCACGCCGCGGCACAGTACCCGGACCTAGTCAGCACGCTGCGTTTCGAGCGCAACCGCGGCAAGCGCGCCGCGCTGGAAGCCGGATTCCGCCGCGCCCGCGGCGACGTGCTGGTGACCATCGATTCCGACAGCGTGATCGAGCCCGGAACCCTGCTGGCGATGGCAGGCCCATTCCGTGATCCGCGCATCGGCGCGGTCGCCGGCAAGGTCAGTGTCTACAACCGCGAACAGGGCCTGATCCCGCGCATGCTCAAGGTGCGCTACGCCCTGTCGTTCGATTTCCTGCGCGCGGTGCAAAGCACCTACGGCACGGTCTACTGCTGCCCGGGGGCACTCGCGGCCTACCGCGCCGCGGTGGTGCAGCGCGTGCTCGATGCCTGGATCGGGCAGCGCTTCATGGGCCGCGCGTGCACATTCGGCGAGGATCGTGCGCTGACCAACGCCATCCTCGAACAGGGCTACGACTGCGTCTATCAGCGCGCCGCCATCGTGCATACCCTGGTGCCGACGCGCTATCGCCAGCTGTGCAGGATGTTCCTGCGCTGGGACCGCAGTTACGTGCGCGAGGAATTGCGCTTCGCGCGTCACATCGTTTGGAAGCGACCGCTGCGGGCACGACTGATCGCGCTGCTGGATCTGGTCATCACCAACCTGCGCTACCCGGTCGCCTGGGCGGTGCTCGCCCTGCTGGTGGTCATGACACCGGAGCATCCGGATCTGCTGCTGCGCTTCGCCTCGGCGCTGCTTCTGGTGTCCGCATTCAACATGCTCTACTACCTGCGCGGCGAGCGCTCCTGGGATTTTGTCTACGGCATCGGCTATTCGTATTTCTCGGCCTTCGCGCTGTTCTGGATTTTTCCCTACGCGCTGCTGACTGCACGCACGCAAGGCTGGCTGACGCGCTGAATCGAAAGCCTCGGGGCGCCGGCGATCCGCCGCGTCCCGTCCCCCCGCCCGGCCCGCGCCATCGCGTCAGCTACCGAATCGGCAACTCGTGCCCGATCCGCTGCAGCCGGAACAGCCTCAGCAAGGCTAGTGCTTGAACAGGTCGGCCGCACGCAAACTGCGCGCCATGGCCGGAGCCCATACCAGCGCATAACGGCCTGGTCGCGGCACCGTCAACACATGCGATCCGGCCGTCAGCCTGCGCGGCCCGTCCAGTTCAGTGCCGTCAAGCACGCCGACGGCGGTACCGGTCGCATCGACCAGCACATACGTCTGCGGCACGTTCACCCGGAACCGGACCGGCACTCCCGCCTGCGGCACGTCCAGCAGCAGCCCCGCCACCCGCAGCCGACCGATGCCGATGGCGAGGTAGTTGGCCGCGATGAAGGCCTGCGCGCCCGCTGGCATGCGGTAGTCGTCGACCAGCGGCGTTCCGGTGCGTATCAGTCCGGCCACCACATCGTCGGGGATCAGGCCCAGCTTCATGCGCTGCTGGGTGATGTTCTCGAACGCCCAGTAGATCGGGCGCATCCGGAAGATCGACTCGCCCTTGGCGTCCATCACGTCATCGTCAGGACGGGTCAGGCGCAGTACCGCGGCGAGATGGTTTTCCTGCACAGCCGCGCGATCGCGCCACGGCGGCCGCAGCGCCAGGATCACGCCGAGATCGAACAGCAGGAACAGCAGCACCCAGAGCGGCAGGGCGCGGCGCCGCACGACGGCCGCTGCGCGACCCGGCTGCTCGCGCTCGCCCAGCGCCACCAGGCCCAGCATCAGCATCGGCGTGACCGGTAGCAGGTCCTGCGCCGGCACCAGCGGCCAGTAGCTGATCAGCGCGCCGACGTAGAGCACGGCGCTGGCGAGCACCACGCTGCGTCGCAGCCAGCGCTCGGCATCCGTCGTGCGCCGCAGCGTGCGCCACAGCACACCGGCGTTGAGCAGCAGCAGCGCCGGGAACACGCACAGTCGCGCAACATGGGCGAGGCGGTGCCCGCCCCAGTCGCCGAGTCCCGGCACGATGTTGTGCTGCACGGTGCAGTACCAGGTCTGCGCCCACGCACCCTCGGCGGCGAAGAATGCCGCGAACATAGCCAGCGGCACGGCCGCGGCCAGCGCAAACGCAATGGCTCCGCGGGTCAGCGCCGCGGCGTTGAGGCGGCGGCCGTCCAGACGCCAGATCAGCAGCACCAGCGCCAGCGCGATCGCCCCTGCGATCAGCAGCACCGTGGTCTTCAGCGACACCGCCAGCGCCAGCCCGGCCAGCAGCCCGCTGGCCGCCACCCGCCGCACGCCGGGCGTGCCGGTGACGCCGACCAGCACGGTCAGCACCCACAGCGGCGACCACAAATCATCGGTGCGGAACTGCGCCGACAGCACGAAGTAGAACGGAAACAGCGCGGTCAGCAGCGTCGCCAGCGCCGCGGTGCGGCGCGACCACAGCGCGCAGCCGATGCGCCATCCGGCCCACAGCGCCAGGGCATAGAACGGAATCATCGCCAGCCGCATCAGCGGGACGATGTCGGCGCGTTCGCCCAGCAGCGCCAGCAACGGGGACATCAGCAGCTGGAACAGCGGCGTGTGATTGTCGAAGACATCGCGATACGGCAACAGGCCCTGCGTCCAGGCCCAGACCACGTGCAGATGCTGCGGCTCGTCCGAATCCACCTGCAGAGTGAAGGCATAAAGCACGCGCAGCAACAGCAGGACGGCAAACGCGACCACCACGGGCCAGCGGCGTGGCCGTACGGCGACGGCAGGATCGGAAAGAAGCGGCATGCGCGGGGAATTCGTCAGGGTTGGGTGCGACGCGGGCGCGTCGAATGGCGCGCAAGGATCGCATACGCACAGGACGGCCGCGACTTGATGCCGTCATGCAGAGCGAAGTGAGAGGTGAAGGGTTGCTCTCGCGCCCACGAACGCTGCGCCAGGGATGGTGTGGCCGGGGCGCGATGCATGGATGCATGATCTGTTCATCCTGCGCCTGTCGCCGACCAGATCCTTCGGGCTACGCCCTCAGGACGACCAACGCGACCGAAGGGAGTCCCTTTTCGGGGCGACCGAAGGGAGTCCCTTTTCGGGACGACCGAAGGAAGTCCAGCGGAGAAGTCCCCAAGGGATGACAAGACAGTTGCTGGGCGTAGCGCCGCAAGCGCGAAGTCGAAGGGACGATGCAGGCTCCCGGGCTTTTCCCGGCTCCCGGCCCTCACGCCCGCCCGCCGCGCAGGTCGCGCACGGCTTGTTCGAGCACCGGCAGTTTCGCCTGCTGCGGCGGCAGCGGTGCGCCGGCGGCGAGGCCGATGCGTGACCAGAAGCGCCGCGGCAGGCGGCTGCGCCCGAGCGCCGAATCGCGGCGGCTGAACACGCTGCCCCACAAGCCGCGCAGCGCCAGCGGCACCACCGGCACCGGCTGCCGCGCGAGGATCTTCTCGACCCCGGGCCGGAACGGCGCGATCGCACCGTCGCGGGTCAGGCCGCCCTCGGGGAAGATGCACACCAGCTCGCCCGCGGCCAGCGCCGCAGCGACCGCATCGAAAGCACGCGCCAGCAGCTCAGGATCCTCCT
>JAKAHP010000241.1 GCA_021825505.1 Pseudomonadota bacterium | reverse complement strand
GCGGCCGCAGGACGCCGAAAACTGGAACACGACGTGGTCGCCGACGCGCACGTCGTCGATGGCCGAGCCGACCTCGACCACTTCGCCGGAGCCTTCATGCCCCAGCCCGATCGGAACCGGGCGCGGCCGGTCGCCGTTGATCATGGACAAGTCCGAGTGGCACAGCCCGGCACCGGCGATGCGAACCAGCAGTTCCACGGACTTTGGCGGCGCCAGGTTCACTTCCTCGATGGACAGGGGTTTCGACTGCGCGTAGGGGCGCGGCGCGCCTACCGTCCTGAGCACTGCAGCTTTGCAGCGTATGGTCATGGTTGATCCCGCAATTGTTGCGGGCCCGTTGGATTGGAAAGAAGATCGGATGTGAAAGCCGATATCGATTGTATATCTCTTCAACTTGATGGGCAGTAGCGAGCGAAAGACCGGCGACGATTCGCGGCACTCGGGAGCACTCGCGGTCAGAGACGAATCGACTGCGGACCAATGGCGGCTTAAGTGGCGCCGGTCCTCCGGCGACGTGGAGCGGACCGCGTTACGGTCGGCGCGCGTCAGGCGCCGCCGGGTCGGGCAATCGCAATACCCGCGGCTGCGCGCCAGCCGAAGCCCGCTCGATACGGTAGCTGGTCCCGCCCGCAGACACCTGCAGCACGACCCGCTGGCCCGGCCAGATCGTCAGCTCCAGCCACTTGGGCGCAGCCTGCCCCAGCGGATACAGCCGCACCAGCGCCGTGTCCGCAGTGCGCAGGCCGGACCACAACAGGCCCTGGTCGTCGAGCCCCGGTACCTGGTAGTTCATCACTTCGCCATGATCGAGCAGGTCGCGCCATTCGAGCAGCTCGTCGTACGCCGCCACCGCGTCCTGCACCTCGGCCAGGCTCTCCGCCGGGTGGGAGCTGCGCAGCGGGTTGAACACCTGCATGGCCGCAGTGCCGCGCAGCCACAGGTGGCGCAGGGCCTCGCGATACGCGGCGCGGCTCATCACCGGCGTGCGGCGATCGTCCAAGTCGCGCACCCAGCGCGCCACCCAGGGCACTGCGTGCAGGTAGGGCGCCTTGAGCGCGCGATTCAGCGCATCGACCGACACCTCGCGCAGCAGGATGTGCATATAAGTGCGATCCACGCTCGCGCGCTCCGGCTCGCGCCCGGCCGGCCAGGTGTTCTGAAAGGCGAGGTCGATGCCGTAGGCCACCGGGTTGGTGGCCGTGAACAGTGTGGCCGACAGGTCGGGATGGTTCCAGTTGTCCCAGGACAGGACCGGGTGCTCGGGCGAGGAGAGCAGATGAATCCAATTAGTGACCGAGGCCGACGGGTAGAACTCGCGGATGGGTCCGGCGACGTAGGCGGACATCAACTGAATCCACAGTTGGCGGCGATAGGCGAAGAAAGCCTGCGGCGTCGCCAGGGCGCCAGCCGGAATTTTGGCGCGGGCCTTCGGCGCGGCGAGCAGGGCCTGGTAGTCCTGTATGCTCGGATGCCCCTCGTAGTCGAGCCAGGCCGCGTCCAGCCTGACCCCGGCGGCCTGATAGGCACGCAATACGCCGCGGAGTCGGTCGGCCGCCCTGGCCCACAGGTCCAGGCGCAGCGGGTCCGGCTCGCGCCGCCACCAGTCGGGGATGCCGCCATCGGGCGGCAGATCCAGTGCCCAGAGTTTGACGTCGCCGGCCTGATCATAGGGCCAGCCGCGCCCCTTTCCCTCCAGTGCGATCACCGGCAGGCCCAGGCGCTGCAGACGCTGCGCGCGGGGAATGTCGCCGGTAACCAGGCGCACCGTCGGAACCATGCCGCGCGCCGCGTACGCCTTGAGGTCTGCGTCGCTGACACCCTCCCACTGCGGGCCGTGCCAAAACACCAGCGGCCAGCGCCCGCCGCGCTCGTGGCGCAGCGGCGGCACGCAGTCGAGCAGCCAGCGGTTCCAGGCGATATCCTGCGCCGGCGCAGGCGGCGCCGGGTACAAGCCGTCGCCGGCCACCGGGCAAGCCGACGCGGCCGGCGCGGCCTCGTTTGCTGAAGCGGCGCCCCAGGGCAATGGTGATGCCAACAGCAGACTCAAACACAGAAGCAAAGGATTCATCGCGCGTCGTCCAAGGCAGTGGGCGGGTCGAGCTCGTTGCGACCGCCATTCGCTATTGTGCCGTGCTCACCGATCGGACGGGCCGGCAAGTGCGCCGAAGCGTTCACTACCGGCTCCGGAGAGGCCACCCGAACAATTGACCCGGGCGCGGCAGCCAAGGATACTTGGCGGCGTGCGTCTGCAATGCCATCCTTGCGCGGCGGCCGGCTTGGCACTGGGGTGCAAGCCTTTCGTGATCCGGTCTTCATCGGGGACCATGCAATGACGACAGATGTCGATGTGCTGATCATCGGCGCCGGCGCCTCGGGCGCGGCCTTCGCCTGGAGCCTGGCCGAGACGCGCATGCGCATCCTGTGCCTGGAGCAGGGCGACTGGGTGAATCCGGCCGACTATCCGAGCACCCGGCGCGACTGGGAAGTGCGCATGGAGCGCGAGTTCTCCCCGAATCCGAACGTACGCCGCAGACCGGAGGACTACCCGATCAACGACGCCGATTCGCCGATCTCGGTAGTGAACTTCAATGGCGTGGGCGGCAGCACGATCCTGTATGCGGCGCACTTTCCGCGCCCTCACCCGTCGGACTTCCGCGTCAGGTCCCTGGACGGCGTCGCCGAGGACTGGCCGATCGATTATGCGGGTCTCGAACCCTACTACGCGCTGAACGACCGCATGATGGGCGTCGCCGGCCTCGCGGGCGATCCGGCCTACCCGACGCACGAGCCGCCTCTGCCGCCCGTACCGCTCGGACTCGCCGGCGAGACCATGGCGCGCGGGTTCAATGCGCTCGGCTGGCACTGGTGGCCCTCGGACATCGCGATCGCGACCCGGGACTACGAGGGCCGCGCGGCCTGCGTGAACCTCGGGCCGTGCAAGTCCGGCTGCGCGCAGGGCGCCAAGAGCAGCACCGACATCACCTACTGGCCGCTCGCCCGGCGCGCCGGCGTGCAGCTGCGCACGCGCTGCCGGGTGCGCGAGATCCTGGTCGACGACAAGGACATGGCCACCGGCGTCGTCTATTACGACGAGCGCGGCGTCGAGCAGGTACAGCGCGCGGAGGTGGTGGTCCTCGCCTGCAACGGCGTGGGCACCCCGCGCCTGCTGCTCAATTCCAGGTCCGCGCGCTTCCCCGACGGCCTGGCGAACCGCTCCGGGCTGGTCGGCAGGAACCTGATGATCCATCCCTGGGGCGTGGTGCGCGGTGCGTTCGATGCGCCCCTGGATTCGCAGCTCGGCCCGATGAGCTGCTGCATCCTGAGCCAGCAGTTCTACGAGACCGACCGCAGCCGCGGATTCGTGCGCGGCTACAACATGCAGGTCATCCGCGGCTTCGGCCCGGTCGCGACCGCACGCATGGGCGTCGCCCGCGGCGACATCCCCTGGGGCGAGGGCCACCACGAGGCCTTCGCCCGCCGCTACGGCCGTTCGATCAACGTCGGCATCTGCTGCGAAGACCTCCCCGAGGAATCGAACACCGTCACGCTGGACCCGGCGCTGACCGACTCGAACGGCATTCCGGCGCCGAAGATCACTTACCGCCTCAGCGAGAACAGCGAGCGCATGCTGCGCCACGGCCTGGCGCGCGGCACCGAGGTAATGAAGGCGGCAGGCGCCTGGGACGTTTACAGCGAAGGCCCGGTGCGCCAGACGGGCTGGCACCTGCTGGGCACCGCGCGCATGGGCGAGGACCCGGAGCGCTCGGTGGTCAACGCCTGGGGGCGCAGCCACGACGTGAAGAACCTGTTCATCATCGACGGCAGCGTGTTCGTCACCTCGGCCGGCGTCAACCCGACGCCGACCATCCAGGCCGTCGCGCTGTACGTCGCCGATGCGATGAAGCAGCGCCTTGCCAACCTGTTCGACTGAGAGGCGAGCATGAGCACCGATCGTATCGACATCGCGGCTTCCGGCCAGCCGCTCACACCCGTGCAGCGCGTGAACCTCGACATCGTGCTCGACATGATCGTGCCGCCCAGCGCCGACGGCCGCATGCCGGGTGCCGCCGAGGTCGGCGTGCCGGCCTACCTGGTCGCCGAGGCGCCGGACGCTTTGCCGCCGCTGTGCCGGGAATTGGAAGAGCTCGAGCGGCGCTCGCTCGAGCGGTTTGCGCGCGGATTCGCCGAATTGCCGCAACGCGAGCGAAAGTCCCTGATCGAGGCGATGCGCGCGCAGGAGCCCTCGTTCATGAGCCGCCTCGCGATGGAAACGCTCGCCTGCTACTACCAGCACGACCGCGTGCTCGGAGGACTGGGCTTGGAAGCGCGTCCGCCCTACCCGAAGGGATACCAGGTCGTGCCAGGCGATTTGTCGCTGCTCGAACCGGTGCGCGCGCGCGGAAAGATCTACCGCGACGCGCCGTGACCGAGCCTGCTGCGCGGCGTGACGAAGCGGGGCAGGAGCGCCGCGCCGTTTGCCGCCTGCGCTAATGCCCCGCGCGAGCCAGGAAAGGCCGCAGCTCGCGCACGTCGGCCAGGTTCTCGAGCGCGTTCACCCGCCGGATGATTTCCTCCGTATGCCCGGAGCCGAGCACCGGCTCCATCAGCAGCCGCGCTTTTGCGTTCACGCTCTCCGTATCCATCGGATTTTCCTTCGTGCCCGGGGCGTGGCGCGTGAAGTGGCTGACGCTGCGGCCGTCCTTGAGCGTCACTTCCACCAGGCCGCTGCGCGGCGCCGTCGGATCCATG
>JAKAHP010000240.1 GCA_021825505.1 Pseudomonadota bacterium | reverse complement strand
GGGCACCGGCTACGCCTTCACCCCGGGCATCTACACCGACGCGCAGCAGGCCGGCTGGCGCGGCGTGACCGACGCGGTGCACGCCGCCGGCGGCCGCATCGCGCTGCAGCTGTGGCATGTCGGGCGCATCTCGCACCACCTGCTGCAGGAAGGCGGGCAAGCCCCGGTGGCGCCGTCGGCGCTGCGCAGCGACACCGGCGAGTCCTTCGTCGTGCTGCCCGAAGGGCCGCGGCGCGTGCCCTGCGACGCGCCGCGCGCGCTCGAGGCCGACGAGATCCCCGGCATCATCGCCGACTACGCCGCCGGCGCGCGCCGCGCGCTGGCCGCCGGCTTCGACATGATCGAGCTGCACGCGGCCAACGGCTACCTGCTGCAGCAGTTCCTGTCGACCAACAGCAATCTGCGCACCGACGCCTGGGGCGGCAGCCTGGAAAAGCGCGCCCGCATCGTGCTCGAGGCGCTCGACGCAATCGTCGCGGTGGCCGGCGCCGACCGTGTCGGCGTGCGCGTGTCGCCGCACTTCCATCGCCACGACATCGCCGATGCGCAGACTGAACCGATGCACGTCTACCTGGCGCAGCAATTCGAGCGCCGCGGCATCGCCTACATGCACATCGCCGAGTCGGTGTGGTCGGGCGGCCCGGCGCTGTCCGACGAGCTGCGCCGCGGACTGCGCGAGGCGTATCGCGGACGCATCATCGTCTGCGGCGGCTACGACGCGGCCAGCGGCGCGGCGCGCATCGGGCAGGGCCTGGCCGACGCGGTCGCGTTCGGCCGCAGCTTCATCGCCAACCCGGACCTGGTCGAACGCATCCGCAGCGGCGCGGCGCTGAACCGCCCCGACCCGGCCACGTTCTACGGCGGCGGCGAAGCCGGCTATCTCGACTATCCGACGCTGGCCGACGCGGAAAACGCGCGCTGAGAACCTACAATCGGCGGTTCAGACGAATTCACACAGCCTTCAGGGGCAAGACACCATCATGGCAGGCATCAAGAAAGTCGTTCTCGCCTACTCGGGCGGGCTGGACACTTCGGTCATCCTGAAGTGGTTGCAGGACCAGTACCAATGCGAGGTGGTGACCTTCACCGCCGACATCGGCCAGGGCGAGGAAGTCGAGCCGGCACGCGCCAAGGCGATCAAGCTCGGCATCAAGCCGGAGAACATCTACATCGAGGACCTGCGCGAGGAGTTCGTGCGCGACTTCGTGTTCCCGATGTTCCGCGCCAACGCGCTGTACGAAGGCGAGTACCTGCTCGGTACTTCGATCGCGCGCCCGCTGATCGGCAAGCGCCTGATCGAGATCGCGCGCAAGACTCGCGCCGACGCGATTTCGCACGGCGCCACCGGCAAGGGCAACGACCAGGTCCGCTTCGAGCTGACCGCGTACGCGCTGATGCCCGGCGTCAAGGTCATCGCGCCGTGGCGCGAATGGGACCTGCTGTCGCGCGAGAAGCTGCTGGCCTACGCCGACGCCAACGGCATCCCGGTCGACTTCAAGAAGCGCAAGGGCGCGGCACCCTACTCGATGGACGCCAACCTGCTGCACATCTCGTATGAAGGCGGCGTGCTGGAAGATCCGGCGGTGGCCCCCGAGGACAAGATGTGGCGCCTGACGGTGTCGCCCGAGAAGGCGCCGAACAAGCCGCAGATCGTGGAACTGCGCTACGCGCGCGGCGACATCGTCGCGATCGACGGCCAGGCCATGTCGCCGGCGCAGGTGCTGGCCACGCTCAACACGATCGGCGGACGCCACGGCATCGGCCGCCTCGACAAGGTCGAGAACCGCTACGTCGGCATGAAGAGCCGCGGCTGCTACGAAACCCCCGGCGGCACCATCATGCTGGCCGGTCACCGTGCTATCGAGAGCATCACGCTGGACCGTGAAGTGCAGTCGCTGAAGGACGATCTGATGCCGCGCTACGCGCGCATGATCTACAACGGCTACTGGTTCGCGCCCGAGCGCGAGCTGCTGCAGGGGCTGATCGACGCGTCGCAGGCCACGGTCAACGGCGTCGTGCGCCTGAAGCTGTACAAGGGCACGATCATGTGCGTGAGCCGCGAGTCGGCCAGCGACAGCCTGTTCGATCCGCGCATCTCGACTTTCGACGACGACGGCGGCGCCTACAACCAGGCCGACGCGGCGGGCTTCATCAAGCTCAACGCGCTGCGCCTGCGCATCGCCGCCAATGCACGCGCGGCGCGCGCGCCGAAGGCTGCGGCGAAGAAGACGGCGCCGGCGAAGAAGGTCGCCGCGAAGAAGGTCGCCGCGAAGAAGGTCGCCGCCAGGAAGGTCGCGGCCAAGCAGCCGGCGAAGGCCTGAGGCGATGGAACACGCCGACATCGCGGCGCGGGTGAGCCCGCGCGCCAACGTCTACTTCGGTGGCCGCTGCGTCAGCCACAGCCTGCAACTCGAAGGCGGCCAGCGCGTCAGCGTCGGCGTGATCCTGCCGGGCGAGGTGCTGACCTTCCGCACCGCGGCACCCGAGCGCATGCAGGGTGTCGGCGGCAGCTGCGCCTGGCGCATGCAGGGCGCCACCGACTGGCAGCCCAGCGCCGAGGGCGAGAGTTTCGACGTGCCGGGCGACAGCGCGTTCGAGATCCGCGTCGAGCTCGAGCCCTACCACTACATCTGTAGGTATATGTGAGCCCCCTGAGCAGCCGGGCGCGAGCCCGGCTGCTTCCCCCCAAGGGGGACCGCTCGCCGCCTTGAGGCGGCTCTGCGACGGCTCGCGTCCAAGCCGCGCACAGGGTCGCGCTGCGGGGCGATCGGCAGGCTTCCACCTGAAGCACCGAGGCGCTCCGGATGGTTCGGATGGCAGCGTACAGGCTCGCGCTGCGGATGCGGCGGCAGGCGTCCACCTGAAGCACCGAGGCGCTCCGGAGGCACACACCGCGTGGGCAGAATCGGCAGCGCGCAGGGTCGCGCTGCGGATGCGGCAGCGCGCTGCTCAGTGCGAGTGGTTGGGGTGCATGACCTTGTCCTGCAGGCGCTTGAAGCCGATCAGCTTGAGCACGTACTTCTCGAAGATCGGCTCCGAGTTGCCGGTCTTCATCTTGCGGATGAAGTACTTCTCGAACGCGATCTTGGCGAGGTGCACCCACTTGCCCGAGCCGAACCAGTTGACGTCGCGCGGCGGGATCTGCGGGATCGCGGCGAACGCCGCGCCGGTGGTGCCGAAGTCGGCCAGGCAGATCGCCTGCCAGGTGCCCTTGTGCGTCGGCGCGCTGCCGGCCAGCTCCTCCTCGAGGTTGTGCACGATCGCGGTGATCATCGACTCGATCATGTAGCCGGTCTTGGGCACGCCGCACGGCACCGGCGTCGGCCCCACCGGGGGGATCGCGATGCACACGCCGGCGGAGTAGATGTTGGGGTATTTCGGGCTGCGCTGGTTGGCGTCGACGATGACGAAGCCGCGCGGGTTGCACAGGCCCGGCACCGCGGCGACCGCGTCGACGCCCTTGAACGCCGGCAGCATCATCGCGTGACGGAACGGCAGCTCGTGCTGCTTGACGACGTTGCCTTGCATGTCGAGTTCGTCGACGTACATCTTGCCGTCTTCGACCCGGGTCGTCTTCGCGTTGGTGATCCAGCGGATGTCGTGGTCGCGGAACTCGTGCTCCATGATGCCCTTGGAGTCGCCGACGCCGTCCAGCCCCAGATGGCCGATGTAGGGCTCGGAGGTCACGTAGGTCATCGGCACCTTGCTGCGCAGGCGCTGCTTGCGCAGCGCCGCGTCGAGGATCATCGTGTACTCGTACGCCGGCCCGAAGCAGCTGGCGCCGGGCATCGCGCCGATGATCACCGGGCCCGGGTTCGCGACCAGACGCTGGTAGTCCTCGTGGCACTGCTCGGCGTGGTCGATGGTGCAGATCGACTGCGTGTAGCCGCCGTGCGGGCCGGCGCCGGCGACCTCGTCGAAGCTCAGCTTCGGCCCGGTGGTGATCACCAGGTAGTCGTAGCGCACCTTGCCGCCGCCCTGCAGCGTGATCTCGTTGGCCTCGGCGTCGATCGCCGCCGCCGGCTCGCCGATGAACGCGATGCCCTTGCGCTCCAGGTAGGGGCGGATCGGGAACACGACTTCCTCGCGCGCGCGCCAGCCGACCGCGACCCACGGGTTGGACGGAACGAACTGGAAATACTCGACCGCGTTGATCACGGTGATCTCGTGCTCGCGGCCGAGCTTGGCGCGCGCTTCGTAGGCCGCCGGCATGCCGCCGATGCCAGCCCCCAGTATGACGATATGAGCCATCTTGTTCGTTCCTCCTTGTCGATGCCGCGTTGTTGTCGTTTGATGCGCCGCGCCGCGACCTGCGCCGTGCCGCGTTGGAAGCCAGCGAAGCATAGCGACGCGCCCCCACCGCGGCGTCGGCGCTGACCCTGCCGCGGCCGCTGCGTTGACATCGGTCAAGTTTGCCCAGGTGGCACGCGGCAGCCCTGGTGTTTGTCCTAGGATCGTGAACCCTAATACCCCGTAGAGCATTCTTGAAACATGTCTATACTCAATTCTCACGGCCCGAAACAGGCCGCGAAATGATCCAACGCAAGGTCCGAGACCCCGCGATTTCCGAGGAGCGCAGCAGCCGATGAAACCACCCCGTCCGCTTTGGAACCCCTACGTCGCCGGCGTCGTGCTCGGGCTGGGCCTGCTGGCGACCTTCGTCGCCACCGGCAACGGCTACGGCGCCACCGGCGCGACCACCCGCGCCACCGCGGTGCTCGCCGGCAGCGTGGCGCCGTCGCTGGTCGCCCCGCACACCTATCTGCACGGCTCCT
>JAKAHP010000239.1 GCA_021825505.1 Pseudomonadota bacterium | reverse complement strand
GACCTCGGGCCCGGTGCTCGAGCGCGCCGGCGACCTGGCGGCGCTGCTGACCAATCTCGAGCGCAACGACGTGCTGTTCATCGACGAGATCCACCGGCTGTCTCCGGTCGTCGAGGAAATCCTCTACCCGGCGCTCGAGGACTACCAGATCGACATCATGATCGGCGAGGGGCCGGGAGCGCGCAGCGTCAAGATCGACCTGCAGCCGTTCACGCTGGTCGGCGCGACGACGCGCGCCGGCATGCTGACCAACCCGCTGCGCGACCGCTTCGGCATCGTCTCGCGGCTCGAGTTCTACAACACCGACGAGTTGACGACCATCGTGCAACGCTCGGCGCAATTGCTCGGCGCCGGCATCGACGCCGACGGCGCGGTGGAAATCGCGCGCCGTGCGCGCGGCACGCCGCGCATCGCCAACCGGCTGCTGCGCCGCGTGCGCGACTACGCCGAAGTACGCGCCGACGGCCGCGTCAGCCGCGCGGTGGCCGACGCCGCACTGCGCATGCTCGACGTCGACCCGCTGGGCTTCGACCTGATGGACCGCAAACTGCTCGAAGCCATCGTGCACCGCTTCGGCGGCGGACCGGTCGGGCTGGACAACCTGGCCGCGGCGATCGGCGAAGAGCGCGACACCATCGAAGACGTGATCGAGCCCTTCCTGATCCAGCACGGCTATATCCAGCGCACACCGCGCGGGCGCATCGCCAGCGCGGCGACCTACGCCCACCTCGGGCTGGCGGCGCCGCGCGGCGAACTGTTCGGCGGCTGAGCGCGACGTCGAAGCAGATCAGGCGTCGTTCTTGGAGAACAGATAGCTCCCATGTCGGGCATGGTCGCCGGGCTCGACAATGATGAGCGTGTGCCCGAGCAAGTGCCCGAAGTCAACGCCGGCGTCGTCTTTCCACGTTGACGCGCGTTCTTGCGGCCCACTCGACAGGGCGTCGAGCAATGGGTCGCGGGCAGGCTTGTTGCCGTCAAATTCATGGCATTCGCCCGCGTCACATTTGTCCTTCAAGGCGATACAGGCCATCACATTCGTTCATGCGAAACCAGCCGGTGATCAGTTTGCGACTAGCCGACCGCGAGGTGCGCGAATGTCCGCAAGCCCGAAGCGCTCGCTTGCTTCGCCGCAGCGCGTGCCGCTCGTGCTGCTCGTGGCGCGGCGTCGCGAACGCGCGAAGTCGCCCCCTCTCCCCCGGGCGACGCGCTTTCGGGCCGCAAGCTGCACGAAACCATCGTGCGTCGTTGCGGCGACCGTGCGGCCAGGCTGGTCAGCCAGGCCGCACCGCGCGGCAACTCGTTCGGCCGTTGGGGACGACCTTGCCCATGATCAGTCGCTGGTCTTCTCGAGCAAGAAGCCTCCATGTTTAGCCACGTCGCTGGGCCCGACAATCATCAGCTTGTGCTCGAGCAGCCTTTCCCAATCAATGCCTGCGTCATTCGCCCACGACAGTTGAAAAAATCCCGGCGTCGAAGGTGTAAATGCAGCGTGCAACTGGCCGAGGGGGGCGGTAGCGTCGCTGAAGTGCGTGATAGGGGCTTGCCCGTAGTCCCGCCCCCACTGTTCGGCGCTTACCCCGAAGGTCAACGTCCCAGCCTCCACTTTGATCGCGTGACCCACCAGGCCTGGCCTGCCCGGACTCAGGATAATCGCGGGAACCAGGCCTTGCTGCTGCGCCAGTACGACGCCCAGCCCTGCTAGTTGCTGGTCGCGGCCGACCTCGAGCAGCCGCTTGCCGCAGGTCTTGCCACTGCAAGCGAAATAGCTCGTGGCAGTCTCACCGCCCAATTTGACAGCGCTTGGCCCGATGCCGAGGATGCCATCGATTTTGTGTTTTTGGGCGAATTTCATCAATTCGGTATCGTTGGCCTCGTTAACTGGGCCGGGGGCGCGCGGAAGGTTGGCCAAGCCGACCAATTGCAGCGGCACAGGTTGCTGCGTCGTGACACCGCCGAATGTGACATGAGCCCGGGTGACCGCACCCCACAGACGGCTGCCGCGCACCGAGGTCAGCGCGGCCAGATCGGCTCGCTCGTGGTTTTTGCCGTGCTCGATGGCCAGCGGAACCAGTCCCATACCGGCAACCGCGTCGCGAAACACGTGCACGCCGCTGCTCGAGGGGTCGACAAGCAATGTCAGGGGCCGACTTGTGTTCCCTGGCTTGCCGTCGGCGGCAACGTCAGAGATGGTCAATTTGACGGTCGGGACAGTGATCGCCACATAATCGACCGGTACGCGGACAGCCTCCGGCTTATTGGCATGGGCAAGATCACCGACGGCATCCTGGTACGGTTCTGCAGCGTCGTGCAGCCGTTGCTGATCAGGCTCGGAAGTCGACTGCGTGGAACCTTGCGCGCCGCCCTGGCTCTGCAGCTCCTGTTTCAGCGGCGACGCGTTCGGCCCATTGCCGTCCGCCCCTGCTTGCTGCTCCTGCATCAACGGCTTGCCCTCGGCCCTTGGCGGTGGCTGGCGCTTCCCATCGCCACGCGGTGTCGACTGGGTGGATGTGTCCAGGCTACCCGTGTTGCCGGCTGCGCGATGCTCGCGGTGCGTTACGGGTGCCGAGCCAGCTCCGCCCGCGCCCTTCCTGATGGTGTTCACGCCGGAGGTATTCCCTTCGCCACCTCCGCCCGCAGCACCCGCACCGCCCGCGCCTGCACCACCGGCATCTGCACCGCCCGTGGCAGCACCACCCTCGACGACGCCACCCTCGACGACGCCACCCTCACCAACGCGCCCGCCGCTCGGCGGCGAGCCGTCGCCGCACGCGCCGAGCAGCAGCGCCAATGCCATCGAACTCGTCCACATCATCGGTGAACGCCGTGAATTCTGAACCTTTTTGCCATGCGCCATCATCTACTCCAAGGACACCAAACCGCCCGCGATCAGCGATTGCGAGCCCCAGGAGAAGCATACAGGTTACATGTATTTACGTTTGTTCACGGGAAGCCAGTCGACGATCAATTTGTAGCTAGCCGACCGCGAGGTGCCCGAAGGCCTGAAGGACGAAGCGCGCAGTTGCTTCGCCACAGCGCGTGCCGCTCGTACCGCTCGTGGTGCGGCGCCGCGAACGCCCGCCCGGGCGTGCGGCACGCCGCGCTGCGCATCGCCGACCGGCTAGGGCACGGCGTGCGCGGCTGCGCGGGGGTGCGCGTCAGCCGCGCGGTGGCCGACCGACGCAGCCTCGCGCATGCTTGCTCGCCGTCGACCAGGATCATTTGTGGTTCTTGTAAACGAGAAAGCTCCCGTATTGGGCCGATTCGTCGGGCGCGACAATGACCAGCGTGTGGTCGACCAAGCGCTCCCACGCGATGCCCTTGTCCCCCGTCCATGCTGCTTGCGTCTCCAGCGCATGACCCTGCAACTCCTCAGGGAGCAATGCGCCGACGGGATTGAACCCTGGGAATGGCTCGCGCTTCCCCGATTTATCATCCCCCGCCAACTCCGAGGCCTCGACGCCGAAGGTCAACAGACCGCTGCCGGCATGGCCTGATGCGTTCGGTATGCTGCTCGGGGGCAAGGTCAGGATGCTCGCGCGGGTCATGCCCGCCGGCAGCGGCAACGCGGCGTGCAGACCTATCAATCGCTGGTCGGCCCCCTCATTGTCCGACATAAAGTTCGCGCGTTCGCGATCGAAATACCAGTAAACAGAGTACGGTACCTCCTGGACAAGGTGAGTCTTGGCTCCGATCCCGAGAATGCCGTCGATCTGGTGTTGGCGGAAAAATTCCACCATCCGCCGCTGGATCTCACTTGTTCCCATCAACCCGGCTGCATGAGGTGAGTCGATCACTTGCAGCGGGATCGCTTCAGTCGTCCTGCCCTTGCCCACGGTGACATAGGCCCTGGCGACCAGGCCCGGCAGAAGAACGCCGCGCACGCTCGACGACACGCCCAGATGAAACGGCACCCCGTTTTGCGTGGTGGTGAGTGGAACCAGGTTCAGCATTTTGACCGCCTCGTGAAACACCTGCACGCCGGTGCTCGAGGGGTCGACGAGCAATTTCAGGGGCCGACTTGTTGTCCCTGGCTTGCCGTTGGCGCCAACGTTAGAAATGGTCAGTTCGACCGTTGGCATCGCGGGACCGACAAATTGGACCGCTACGCTGACGGGGCCCTGCTGCTGGGGCCCAGCAGCATCGTCAACCATGTCCTGGTCAGCATTCTGGACGGCAGCCTGCGGCTCGGCCTGAATCTGCGCCTCCAGCCGCTTTTGATCCCGGCCGAAGGTTAACTCGAACGCCAGCGGTTGATGCGACTGAAGCTGCGACTGAAGCGGCGACTGCGACGGCGCTTGCACCATGCGCTGCTCCTGTGACACCGCCGCCAAATTCTCACGCGGCTGCGGCGCCAGGAATTGCGAGCTGCTCGACTGCTGTTCCGCTGAAATCTTCAAATTACGCGGCACGGGCGCCGACTCATCGTCTGAGAGCAACGGCACATTTACTGACTTCAACGGCGCCCGCTTCGGCGCCCTCATCGTCACGTGATTGTTGGAGGCCTGCTGCAAGGCCTTTTCTCCGTGCTGGGTGGCACTGTTTGCCCCGCCGCTGTGCCCGATTTGTTGCTGCGCCTGCGCCAAGCCCTTGCCCTTGCCCGCCGAGAGCTCTTCGCGTTTCGCGTCGGCAGAACGCCGCAACATGCTGGGTGCGTGCGCCTTGCCAGCTTGGCGCTTCACGTCGGCGGTTCCAGTCGATATACCGCCCGCGCCTGCGCCGCCCGCGCCCGCCCCGCCCGCGCCGCCCGCGCCCGCACCGCCCGCGCCCGCACCGCCCGCGTCAGCAC
>JAKAHP010000238.1 GCA_021825505.1 Pseudomonadota bacterium | reverse complement strand
CTTGCTCGCCTTGTTGCCGAGCTTGACGCGCAGCAGTTCCTCGGCGCGGGCCATGTCGCCTTCGGCTTCGGTCAGCGCCTTCTTGCACTCCATCATCGGGGCGTCGGTCTTCGCGCGCAGTTCAGCGACCATGGATGCGGTGATTGCCGCCATATCCTTCTCCTGGATTCGACAAGGGGGCCTGCTCAGCCCCCTTGCATGATGCACATGATGCAAAAGTCCGGGGCTTCGACCCCGGGGTATCGGACCTTGTCAGCGCGGCGTTCAGCCAGCCTGCGCCTCGTCCTGCACTTCGACGAATTCGCCGCTGCCTTCGCCGGCGCTCTGCACCGTCTCGTTGAGCGCGTCGTTGCGGCCCTCGAGCACGGCGTCGGCGATGCCGCGCAGGTACAGCGCCACGGCCTTGCCCGAATCGTCGTTGCCCGGAATGATGTGGTCGATGCCGGCCGGCGAGTGGTTGGTGTCGACCACGCCGATCAGCGGAATTCCCAGCATCTGCGCTTCGGCCACCGCGATCTTGTGGTAGCCGACGTCGATGATGAACATCGCATCGGGCAGCGCGGCCATGTCCTGGATGCCGCCGATCGACTTCTCGAGCTTGTCGAGCTCGCGCTGGAACATCAGCTGTTCCTTCTTGGTCATGTGCTCGAGCGCGCCTTCCTCGGCCTGCGCCTTCATGTCCTTGAGCTTCTTGATCGAGCCCTTGACGGTCTTGAAGTTGGTCAGCATGCCGCCGAGCCAGCGCTCGTTGACGAAGGGCATGCCGCAGCGCGCGGCTTCGGCCGCGACGAGTTCACCGGCCTGACGCTTGGTGCCGACGAACAGGATGGTGCCGCGACGCGCCGCCATCTGGCGCGCGTACTTGCAGGCGTCCTGGAACATCGGCAACGTCTTCTCGAGGTTGACGATGTGGATCTTGTTGCGGTGACCGAAAATGTACGGGGCCATTTTCGGGTTCCAGAACCGGGTCTGGTGCCCGAAGTGCACACCGGCTTCGAGCATTTCACGCATGGAAACGGACATCATGAGTTCCTAGGTTGGGTCTCAAATCTGGCCAGAACCCGCGCGGCATTGCACGCCGCCTCGAGCACCTGGTGGGCCAGTTCGCGAATTTCGCGCCGACCCCGACGCGGGCGACCACCGCCCGCATCGCGCCGTGCGCGGATCTGCCTCAAAAACAAGCCACAGCTTGTCTCTGCGACAAAACCTGAACATTATAGACACAGTACCGCCGCTCGGCCATGCGTTAGGCTTCGCGCATCGACACCAAACCGCGGAACCCGAGCGATGCCCGAACACGCGCTGCGCCGCCAGCTGCACAACGAGATCCACGCCCGTCCCTACGAGCGCCTGACGACGCCGCAGTTGATCAGCCACATGGCCTTCGTCGCCGACCCGGCGCAGCAGGCCGCCGCGCACGCCCATCTGTGCACCCTGCTGGCCGACCACCACCTGCCGCTGCCGGCCGAAGGCGGCAGCTACTACGCCGCCGACGTCGGTCGCGTGCGGCTGCGCTGGGAGCGCCACGGCGAGTTCATCAGCTACACCTTCAGCCGCGCCGGGCTCGGCAGCGAGCCGCAGGCGTGGTTCGAGCTGCCGGCCTGGAACGACATCGACGCCGACTGGCGCGAGGCCATTCCGGGCCAGCTGCTCAGCGCCAACCACGTCGCGCTGCTGCCCGAAGTCGACGACCTGCACGCCAGCGCGCCGTCCGACGCCGCGCTCGACACGGTGCTCGACGCCGACGCGCTGATCGCCTCCGGAGTGGCCGACGGCGAGGCGCGCGTCTACACCGACCTGCGCATCCACGCCGACGGCTGCACCCGTTTCGTCGTGCTCAGCCGGCCGATGACGCCGCGCCGGCGCGGCCGCCTGACGCAGCGCCTGCTCGAAATCGAGACCTACCGCATGCTGGCGCTGCTGGCGCTGCCCGACGCGCGCCGCATCATGCCGCAGCTGGCCGAGCACGAGCGCGAACTCGGCCGCGTGATGGACGCGATCCGCACCGGGCGCGCCGGCGACGACCGCGACACCCTCGAACAGCTGAGCGGGCTGGCGTCGACCGTCGAGGGCGTCTACGCCCAGCACCACGCGCGCTTCACCGCGTCGGCCGCCTACCACGACCTGGTCGAGCGCCGCGTGGCCGACCTGCACGAGACGCCGTTCGACGGCCTGCAGAGCATCGGCCAGTTCCTCGATCGCCGGCTGAGCCCGGCGATGCAGACCTGCGCCGCAGCGCAGCGCCGGCTGCAGGGGCTGTCGGAGCGCATCGCGCGCTGCAGCGGGCTGCTGCGTACCCGGGTCGACGTCGACGTGCAGCAGCACAACCGCGAGCTGCTCGCGTCGATGAACCGGCGCCAGTACCTGCAGCTGCGGCTGCAGCAGACCGTCGAGGGGCTGTCGGTGGCCGCGATCACCTACTACGCGTCGACCCTGGTCGGCCACCTGGCCGAGCCGCTGCAGCACTGGAGCGGGCTCGACCCGGCGCTGGTGCAAGGCGTGTCGATCCCGCCGATCGCGCTGGCGCTGTGGCTGGCGCTGCGCCGCGCCCACCACAAGCTCGGCGCGGCCGAGCACTGAGCCCCGCCAGCGTCAGGTGCCGAGCGCGGCGGCCACGCCGAGCAGCCAGGCCCGATCGAAGCGGGGCCAGCCGTGCGGATGGTCGACGTCGTCGTCGACGCTGAGCGTGTAGTGGGTGTGCGCGTCGGCCCAGCTCAGCAGCGTGCGCACGCGCCCCGACTGCGCGCGCTGCACCACCAGCTCGGCCAGATGGCTGCCGACGCGCGCGTTCTGCGCCTCGCGCACGATGATCAAGGCGCCACCCTGGCTGAAGTCGTCCTCGCCCAGCGCGACCTTGACGCCGTCGGCGCGCTGGAAATACCTCGCGGCCGTCAGGATCTCCTCGCCCGGCATCGCGTCGCCGACGTCCCCGGCGCCGAGGTAGGTCAAATCGGCGCCTTCGATGCGGCGCACGTCGACCGGCATGAAGCTCATGCGCCCCCGGGAGCCCACCCCAGGCGCGGCGACCAGCCCGATCAACGGCTCGGGCCAGTAGCCGTCGCGCTCGCCTACGGTCTCGACCGCGCCCCGGCTGCGCGCCGCCGCGCGCGCTCGCTCGGCGTCGCGCAGCGCCGGCGGCAGTTCGTCGATCGAGACCACCGTGACCCGGCCCACGCGCAAGCCGCCGTGCGGCCCTTCCCCCGGCTTCATGCCCGGGTAAGGCACGATGCTCCGCGCCTGGGGTCGCGCCGTCGACGTCGCGCCCGCCGGCGGCGGCCGATACTGACCGACGCTCCACACCCAACCCGGATAGTTCCGCACCCAGTCCGGCGCGTCGGCCGGCGGCGGACCGTAGTTCAGCTCCAGGCCGCGCATCCACGGCGGCACGGTCGCGGAGGATTCAGGTTCTGCAGCACGCGCGCCCGGATTCGTGCTGGCAGCGGTCAGCGCGACGCTCAACGCGACGGCCAGCGCGCTCGACCAGGGCCGCACCGGGCGCGGGCGCGTCGGACTCCAGCGTGCGGCGGACCACGGTTGACTTTTCAGTACTGGGCGCATCGGCGTCTCCTCGTGGAGTCGACGCGCACGAATCGGAACTCAAATCGGAACTCAAATCGGAACTCGAAGCGGAACTCGAAGCGGAACTCGAAGCGGCGCGCGACCCGGGTTGGATCCGCCGTGCGCCCCGAGGTTCGGCGCCTCAGCCCGCGCCGCGCTGGCGCAGCGCCTCGTACAGGCACACACCGGCGGCGACCGACACGTTCAGGCTCTCGACGCTGCCCAGCATCGGGATGCGCACCAGCTGGTCGCAGCCCTCGCGCACCAGGCGGCGCATGCCGCTGCCCTCGGCGCCGAGCACCAGCGCGGCGGGGCCGGCCAGCCGCGCCTGGTAGACGGTGTCGATGGCTTCGCCGGCGGTGCCGACCACGTGCACGTCGCGCTCGCGCAGCGCCGCGAGGGCGCGCGCCATATTCGTCACCATCACGTAGTGCACGGTGTCGGCGGCGCCGCTGGCGACCTTGGCCACCACCGGTGTGAGGCCGACCGCGCGATCCTTCGGCGCGAACACCGCGTGCACTCCGGTGGCGTCGGCGGTGCGCAGCATCGCGCCCAGGTTGTGCGGGTCGGTGACTCCGTCGAGCCCGAGCAGCAGCGGCGTGGCGCCGGCCGCGTCGGCCGCGTCGAGCACCGCGTCGAGCGTGTTCAGGCGCTCCAGCGGCTCGACGCGCGCGACCACGCCCTGGTGGCGCGCGCCGCCGCTGATCGAGTCGAGCCGCGCGCCGTCCACCGGCTGCGCCTCGACCCCGCATTGTGCGGCGCGCTCGAGCAGCTGCTGCATGCGCGCGTCGGCGCGCGACGCGTCGACCAGCAACTCGCGCACGCTGCCCGGTGCTGCGCGCAGGCGCGCGCCGACCGCGTGGAATCCGTAAAGAAGCTTCAGCGCCATGGCGCGTTCTCCGTGTCGTGTGAGGCGCGCACTCGGCCGGCGTGCAGTTCGAGCACGGCGTCGCAGCGTGCGGCCAGTTCGCGGTCGTGGGTCACCAGCACCAGCGTAGTGCCGTGTTCGCGCTGCAGCGCGAACATCAGCTCGATGATCGCATGCCCGGTGGCCGCGTCGAGATTGCCGGTCGGCTCGTCGGCCAGCAGCAGCGCCGGCAGCGTGACGAAGGCGCGCGCCAGCGCGACGCGCTGCTGCTCGCCGCCCGACAGCTGCGCCGGGCGCTGGCGCAGGCGCGCGCCGAGGCCGACGCGCTCGAGCATGGCGCGCGCGGCCTGCGCGGTGTCGCCGCGCTCGCCGCGGAT
>JAKAHP010000237.1 GCA_021825505.1 Pseudomonadota bacterium | reverse complement strand
GCTGGGCTTGTCCTCAAAGCTCATGCAAGCTCTCCCCCGGCTCGGCGCGCGCGGCGCGGCGCGCCGGGAAGTGCACCACCCCGAACACCGCCAGCAGCAGCACGCCCAGCGCGATCCACGTCGCCGCACCGAAGGCTGCCACCTGCGCACCGGACAGGAACGCAAACTGCGCTGCCAGCCACGGCGCCGCGAGCAGCGCCAGCAGCACGCCTGCCGCTGCCAGCGCCAGCGTGCCCAGCACCACCTCGCGATACAGCCGCAGCGGACCCGCGCCCAGCGCCGAGCGGATCGCGCTCAGACGCTTGCGCATCGCCAGGAACAGGCGCAGATGCGCCGCCACGCCCGACAGCGCGATCGCCCAGGCGAACAGGGCGATCAGCGCGAACACGCGCGCCTGTTCGATCTGCTGCCGGGCCAGCCACTCGCGTTCCTGCGCCGTGGTCCGGACCGTGCTCACCTTCAGCCGAAGTGCCTGCTGCCTGAGCGCGGCATCGATGCGATCCCGCAGCTGCGCGCGGCCGCCGGCGTCCAGCGCTCGCCCGACAGCAAGCGTGGCGTAGTTGCCAAGCAGCTCATAGGGCGTCGACCGCATGTCTTGAAGAACGAGCGGGCATGCCGGCCCGGAGGAGCCGTGCAGATGCAGCGTCGCCACGACGCCGATCACGCGCATCGAACCGCTTTCATTCTGGAACCGGAGCGTGTTGCCGACCGCCGCGCGTGGTGAGCCGAACAGCAGGCGAGCCAGCTGCGCATCGATCAGCACATCACTGTCGTCGACCTTGCCGATGTCAAAACTTTGGCCGGCCAGGACGTGTGCGTCGGTCGCCTGCAGCCAGCCGGTCGTCGCACTCACCACGCAGGTGCTGGTGACCCGCTTGCCTGCGCTCACCGGAACTGGATGATCGAAGTCTGCCTCACGCTGGATCGCCGGACCGAATCCCACCGGCACGCCCGGCGCAATCGCCTGCGCCGCTGCGACGACCTTGCCCATCGCGAGCCGGAATGCCGCGTCGCTGTTCGAGGAAACCCCCATCGAAAAGCCGGCTTGCCGGGTCTCCAGCAGCGTGACTGGGCGACCCAGAAACCCCAGGTCCGCATGGATGGACTGCCAACCGCGGCTGATCGACCAGGACGATGCCATGCTGAGCAGGGCCGCAAGCAGCACCTCGACCACGATCAGGACCATGCCGGCTCGCCGGTCGGAATGCGTGGCCGTTGCCACGCGCTCCGCATCGATGGATTCGCGCGCCACCAGCGCGGCCAGCGGAAAGGCCTGCGCCAGAACGACCACGTGAATCAGCAGCGGCAGTGCCCAGAGCAGGGTCGGCAACAGCCGATGGAGTGCAAGCACCGAACCGTAATCGCTGCCCACGAAGTGCCGCAGCAGCAGCACGAAGCCTCCGATCAGCGCGGCGGAGGTGACCAGCATCGCCAGCAGGCCCCACGCCGTGCGTCGAACGAAACGCCCGACCAGATAACCCTGCCGCGCGCCGAGTACGCGCTCGAGCCGCAATGTGCGGCGGCGGCGCAGCCAGGCCAGCCAGCTCACCACCAGCAGGTTGATGGCGGCAAGCCCGAGGGTCGCGGCGGCCAGCGCCAGCGACAGGCGGATGCGTCGATTCCGTGTTCGCTGCATCGCGGGAAACGGCGAGTATGGGCGGGTCACCACGAAGGCCGTGACATCGTGCGGAAGCGAGAGCGCATGCGCGTTCAGCATCAGCCGCTGCAAGTCCACCACCAGCTGCGCATCGGACACCGTATCGGGAAGGCTGAGCAGCGGAGACGGGCCCATGAATGGCATCGCCTTGACCATGTCCACAGTCGGCATGCCCTTGGACCAGTGTCCCGAGTTGAGCGGTTCGAGAAGCGTGTACGGCACCCACAGTTCGATCGGACCGTTGACACTCACGCCCATCCCGCCCTGGAACGCCTCCGGCAACACGCCCACCACCCGCAGCTCGAAGCCCTGCGCAGTGAAGATCGCCCTGCCGATCGCGTCGCGCGCGTGACCGAACAGGCGCCTGGCCTCGCGCTGGGAAAGCATGGCCACCGGCGCCCCATGACGCTGGTCCCCAATCGAGATCAGGCGCCCCATCAACGGATGCACATGCAGGGCTTGCAGGAAATCACCGACGACCAGCTCGGCATGAAGCTTGGATGACGCGCCGTGCGGCTTCGTGCCGATGGCCACGTCGTTGCCGAAAGCGCTGCCCAGGCCGAAATCCGGCGGCAGGATCGCCTGCAGGCGGACCATCGTGATGCTGGAGACACCCGCGAAATCATCGCCTGTCGGTCGCCGGTAACCCAGCGCCAGGTAGCGATAACCCGGACCGGCGCCGGGAATCCGCGGCGAGTCCCAGGTGTGCAGCAGCGCAAACGCCAGCGCCGTCGCCGCCACAGCCAATGCCAGCAGCGCATAGGCGGCGATCTGCATCCACGGGAGTCGTCGCATGGTCCCCGCCTTCCCTTGCTCTCGACGTGCCGAGACTACGGGTCGCCGCGCACCTGAGCAAAGCGGGGCGAGTTACAGTTTCGTATGCTCGACCGGATGCCGCGCGACCTGCGGTGGCGCACGATCGCGGCATGGCAGGATGATGGCGCGCGGCCCGCACGCGGATCAGCGGTGCATGGCGGGCACGATCCATCGCAACGCCAGGGGACCGACACCATGCCTCGCCTCCGCCATCTGACCGAGTCCGCACATGCAGGAATCATCGCCCGCGCCGGCACGTTGAGCGCCGCAAGCATTCTGCTCGCCGCCTGCGCGACGACCTCGCCACCCAAGGCCGCCGCGCCCTCCCTCAGCGGCATCGCCCGCTACGAGCCGGTGTCGCGGCCGGGCGAGGCGCGCTACGCACTGCAATCCGGGCAGACGTCCAACGCGCCGACAGCCACGCGCTGGAGCGATCCGGTCTATCCGCCGGCGCTGGTCGCCCTGAACCTGCCGACACAGGTTCTGCTGGTGAAGCTGGTGATCGACACCGAGGGCCATGTCACGCAGGTGCTGTCCAATGCCGGCAGTCCTGACACCGGGGGCTCACACGCCGCCGCGTTTCTGGACGCCATCCACACCGCGGTGCAGGACTGGCGCTTCGATCCGCTGCGCATCGTCACCTGGAAGGGCAGCGGCCCCGATCGCGTGCTGGTCTCGACGCGCACCCTGCCCTACAGCCTCGAATACCGGTTCACCTTTTCGGTGGTGGACGGCAAGGGCACGGCCAGCAGCGGGCGCTCGCGCTGAGGCGGTGACGGCTCAGCGCATTGTCGGCGGGTGGTGATCAAGCTGCTCCGGCGGCACGGTACCGCGAGGCTGAAAACCGCTGCGCTCAGGTCTCGCAGCCGATTTTCACGGCCTCTCATACCCGTTCGCGATCAAGATACGAAAACCGCGTAGCCCGGATGCAGCGCAGCGGAATCCGGGAATCAGGCCTTGTACGGCCCCGGATTGCGCCTCTCACGAGGCTCCATCCGGGCTACCCAGCGTATCGATTGAACGCAACTTGGTATCAGAACCCGCGCGCACCGAGGATCAAGGCCCAGGTCAGTACGGCGTTGATCATCAGCACGAATACCGCCGCCGAGCCCATGTCCTTGGCGCGTCCGGCCAGCTCGTGGTGCTCGGGACCGTAGCGTTCGATCACGGCTTCGATGGCGGAGTTGAGCAGTTCCGCGGCCAGCACCAGCACCAGCACGCCGACCAGCAGGGCCTTCTCGACGCCGCCGTGGCCCAGCCACAGACCCAGCGGCGCGGCGAACACGAAGATGTAGACCTCGAGCCGGAACGAGGACTCGACGCACCAGGTGACGGCGAGGCCTTTCAGCGACCACTGCAACGCACGCCAGATGCCGCGCGGTCCGCGCGGCGCAAAGCGGGCGACGCTGCTGTCGGCCATCGACGGATCAGGCGGCGCGCGCCGCGGCGGACTTCGGCTCGCGCAGGGCGACGTCGAGCTCGCGCACGGCCTTGACGTCGTCGAGGCGCCGCACCGGCGTGGTCAGCGGCGCGTCCTTCATCGCCTGCGGGTTCTCGGCGGCCTGCTTGAGCAGGCCGGCCATCACTGCGGCGAACTCGTCGAGCGTCTCCTTGCTCTCGGTCTCGGTGGGCTCGATCAGCAGGCACTCGGGGACCAGCAGCGGGAAATAATTGGTCGGCGCGTGGATGCCGTGATCGAGCAGAGCCTTGGAGAAATCCAGCGCGGTGACGCCGTGCTCCTTTTTCTGCCGGGCCACGGTGACGATGAACTCGTGGCTGGCGCGGCGGCGCGGATAGGCGAGATCGAAGCCGGCGTCGGCCATCTTCCTGGCCAGGTAATTGGCGTTGAGGGTGGCGTACTCGCCGACCCGGCGCATGCCCTCGCGACCCAGCAGGCGCGCGTAGACATAGGCGCGCAGCAGGACGCCGGCGTTGCCGGCGAAGGTGGACAGGCGACCGATCGACAGCGGGCGGTCCTTCTTGCGCACCCAGCCGAAGCTGCCGTCGCTGCGCTTCTCGACCATCGGGATCGGCAGGAACGGCCGCAGCCGCTCGCTGACGCCGACCGCGCCCGCGCCCGGACCGCCACCGCCGTGCGGCGTCGAGAAGGTCTTGTGCAGGTTCATGTGGATGGCGTCGAAGCCCATGTCGCCGGGCCGCACCTTGCCGAGGATGGCGTTGAGGTTGGCGCCGTCGTAGTAGAGCAGGCCGCCGGCGGCGTGCACCCGGCGCGCGATCTCGAGGATGCGCCGCTCGAACACGCCGATGGTGCTGGGATTGGTCAGCATGATGCCGGCGGTCTTCGGTCCCAGCGCCTGCTGCAGCGCGTCGAGGTCGATGTCGCCGTCGGCGTTGGTCGGGATCTCGCGCACGGTGGCGCCGCACATG
>JAKAHP010000236.1 GCA_021825505.1 Pseudomonadota bacterium | reverse complement strand
GATACCCTCGTACATGTCGCCTGCAAGGCAGAGCGGTACTTGGGTACTGCCGAGAAGCTCGCGCGGAAACTGGTCGGGCAACAGCCAGATCGTCATCACCTTCAGAATCTGGCCGAGGTGCTCGATCTCCGCGGCAAGAAGCGGGCGGCCGCCGTGGCACGGCGCCGCGCAAAGACTGTCGCGGACGAGCACATGACCCCGGAGATCGCCGAGGCGATCGCGCAGGCCGAAAGAGAAGCCAAGAGCACCGGACGGTGATTGCCTGCTGAGCTGAGGCGACGACGAACGCGCGTCGGCGTCAGGCGCGCGAGTGCCCACGCGAACTACCTACGCCGGCTGATTCGGGCGTCACGTCGCCCGACCGTGACCGCAGGCCTGCGGCGCTTTCCAGAATTGAGCCGGTGTTGCTTGGGAAAAGTAGGCCACCTCCGGTCGGGGCTCCGGGTTTGACCCTTGCGCTTCGGGGTCGGCCCGCGCGCTTCTGCGCGGGCTGGCACCGGAGCCACAGGGGGTCTGGGGGCCGTAGGCCCCCAGGGACGTGCAGCGCAGCAAAATCGTAGAGGGCCTTGTCCTGCGCGAAGAGGAGAGCCATGTGCTCTTCGCGGCGTCGGCGGCGGTGCGTGGTGTGTCTGCACGGGTTCCTGCCGAATCCCCGGGTTGGCGATCGCCAGCGGGTCTGCGGCAAAGCCGAGTGTCGGCAGAAGCGTCGCCGGGACGTTCAGGCGGACTGGCGCCAACGCCACCCGGGCTACTTCATCGAGTGGCGAGCCAGGGAGCGGGCGGCGCTCAGCGCGTCGGAGCCGGTTGAGCCGCCAGCTCTGGCGGCGCCGCTGTCGCAGTTGCCGTGGATGTTGGCCCAAGAGGAGTTCGGCGTGGCGGGCGCCGACTTCCTGGGGAGCATGGGGCGGCTACTGGTGAAGCACGCGAAAGACGAGATACGAGGCCAAGTGCGCGGTGCGACTGAGGAATTACCGCAAGTAGGTCCAGCGAGCGCGAAAGACGAGATACGGGGCTAAGTGCCCGGAGCGGCGAGGGAATTCCCGCAAGTAGGCCCGGCGGGCGCGAAAGACGAGATTTTGGCCGTGGCAGGGTGCTCGACGTGGACGTCGACCTTCACCTGCTGGACCTGCGCTACGAGGGGCTGCGTAAGAGGAGCCCGCGCAGGGAGCGCCAGCTGCTCGCCTCGCTCGCCGAGGTGGGTCAGCAGCTGCCCATCGTGGTGGTCCCCGTGGCCGGCGGTGGCCTCGTGTTGCTTGACGGCTACAAGCGGGTCCGCGCGCTGCGGCGGTTGGCGCGTGACACGGTGCGGGCGACGCGGTGGGAGATGGAGGAGTCCGAGGCGCTGCTGCTCGAGCGGCTGATGCGAGTCGCAGGGGAGGACGCGCTGGAACACGGCTGGGTGCTCGCGGAACTGCACGAGCGCTTCGGGCTTTCATTCGATGAGTTGGCGCGGCGCTTCGACAAGAGCAAGAGCTGGGTGAGCCGGCGGCTGTCGCTGGTGAAGGAGCTGCCGAAAGAGATTCAGGCGCAGGTGCGCGCCGGGGACATCGCGGCGCACGCGGCGATGAAGTTTCTGGTGCCGTTGGCGCGCGCCAACGCGAAGGCGGCGACCCGGCTGTCGGTCGCGATGGCGCCGCTGAAGCCGACGACTCGACAAGTCGGCGCGCTCTACGCCGGCTGGCAGTCAGGGACGGAGCAGACGCGCGAGCTGATTCTCAGCACGCCTCAAGTCTTCCTGCGCGCGCAAGAAGAGCAGCAGCAGGCGCAGACGGCGACGAAGTCGCCGTCCCAGCTCTTGCTGGACGACTTGGGCGCCGTGTCGGGCATCGCCCGGCGCGCGCGCCGCCGACTGGAACAAGGGCTGCTGCCACGGCTGCTGGCCAGCGAGCGCGAGGAAGTCGCGCGCCTGGTTGGCCAGGCCCGAGCCGACGCGCAGGGGCTCTTCACCCGATTCGACAGGGAGACAGACAATGCTGGACGAAGCCACACGCACGGCAATCCTGAAGCTGCGTGAGAAGGGGCACGGCAGCCGGAGAATCGCCACCGCCCTCAAGGTGGCTCGCGAGACCGTGCGCGAGGTCATTCGCAGCGGCACCGCGAAGGTGCCGCCGATGGAACGAGACGAGGCGGCCGAGCCCTGGCGCGAGCAGATTCTCGAGTTGCACGCGCGCTTCGAGGGACACCTGGGGCGCGTGCACGAAGAGCTGGTGAAGAAAGGCGCCACGTTTTCCTACCAGGCGCTGACTGCTTTCTGCCGGAAGCATGGCATCGGCCACACGCCGGCGCCGCCCGCCGGCCACTACGACTTCCCGCCTGGCACCGAGATGCAGCACGACACCTCGCCCCACTGGGCGAACATCGCCGGCGTCGACACCAAGGTGCAGTCCGCCTCGCTGGTGCTGTGCTTCTCGCGGATGATTTTCTTCCAGCAGTACCTGCGCTTCACCCGCTTCGAGTGCAAGGCCTTCCTGGCCGAGGCCATCGCCTACTTCGGCGGCGCCGCCGACGTCTGCATGGTGGACAACACGCACGTGGTGGTGGCCTCGGGCACGGGCGCAGACATGGTGCCGGCGCCCGAGATGGTGGCCTTCGGCGAGCGGTACGGCTTTCACTTCGAGGCCCACGAGAAGGGCGATGCCAATCGCTCGGCCCGGGTAGAGGCGCCCTTCAATCGGATAGACAAAGGCTTCCTCGTTGGCGGGGACTTCAAAGACCTGGCCGACCTCAACCGCCAGGCGCGGGCGAAGTGCGACGAGTGGAACGCGAAATTCTCCAACAAGCTGCACGCCAGCCGCCGAGAGCTATTCGCCGTCGAGAGGCCGCACCTCAAGCCCCTGCCGCTGCACGTGCCCGAGGTCTACCAACTCCACGTGCGCACCGTGGACGCAGAGGGCTACGTCCACATCAATCGCATCCGGTACTCGGCACCGTACCGGCTCATCGGCCGGCAGCTCGAGGTCCGCGAGACCATGGACCGCGTCGAGCTGTACGACGGCCCGAGGACGGTGGCTGCGCATGCGCGGGTGCCCGGCCCCCTCGACACCCGGGTGACAGACCCGGCCCACCGGCCCCCGCGCGGCGAAGGCCGGGTGAAGCAGGGACCGCCTCCGGAGGAGGCGACTCTGCTGGAAGCCGAGCCCCGCCTGGTCGGCTACCTCGCGCTGCTCAAGAAGCACGCCGGTGGTCGCCGGAGTCCACTGCGACGCCTGCTCTCCATGCTGCGCGACTACCCGCGCGTGCCCTTCATGGCCGCCGTCACCGGCGCCGAGCAATACGGCCTGTGCGACTTGGACCGCCTGGAGCGAATGGTGCTTCGGCAGATTGCGCACGACTACTTCATCTTGCCCATCGACCGGATTGAGCCCGAGAACGACGATGAATGACGACCTCGAGCAACTGCTACGAAGCCTGCGGCTCAAGCGCATCGCCGAAATTCTCGACGACGAATTACGCAAGGCCGACGAGGCAGGTCTGCCTGTCGAGAAGTTGCTGGGGCGGCTCTTTCGCGCCGAGTGGCAGCATCGCCAAGACAGCGCGCTTGCCTGGCGCATCAAGAGCGCCGGAATGCCCGAGGAATGGACGCTCGAGTCGTTCCCCTTCAAGAAGCAGCCCGGAGTAAGCCAGCGGCAGATTCGAACGCTGGCCGAGCTCGACTTCGTCCCGAAGGCCGAGAACATCGTCCTGGTCGGCCCAACAGGCGTGGGAAAAACCGGATTGGCCTCGGCCCTCTTGCTCAAGGCCCTGCAGAACGGTCACCGGGGCGCCTTCATCAAGGCGCAGGACCTCTTCGACGAGATGTATGCGTCGCTCGCCGACCGCTCGACGCGAAAGCTGCTGAAGCACCTTTCGCGGCTGGACGTACTTGTGGTGGACGAGATGGGGTACCTAAACCTCAAGCCCGAGCAGACCAACATCTTCTTCAAGCTGATGGAGGAGCGGTACCGCCGCCACCCCACCATCATCACCACCAACCTCGACTACGAGCAGTGGCACGGCTTCCTCGGCAACAAGCACCTGGTGGACGCCTTGCTGAGCCGGCTTCGCCACCAGTGCCACACCATCACCATCAACGGCCCGTCGCTGCGCGAGCAGCAAGGCTGAGCAGGACTCCGCGGCCAGCCACCCTGCGCCGCGCGCCCACCACGCCGTGCCTGACCACCGTCGCTTCGACGAACGCCGTTGTCCCGCCCGGTGACGTCCTGAGCTGTCTTGAATCGCCGAGGCCGGGCTTCACGCCGAACGAGCGGGGAGCGCTTCGAGTGAACTCTGCACGGCGCAAACACGAACGGGCGAGAAGAAGGCCCTGCCCCCTGGCCTGAAGAGAAGGGACCGGTCGTCGCCACCTCTGCGCGACCGAGATCGCCACCACCGGCAGCGCGGCGTCCTCACGCGACGTCAGTCGCCGACGCGCTCGACGCTCGCTCGCGTCGCGGTCTCCGGCACCAACCAACCATCTACGCCGAACGGCTGAACGTCGCGAAGCAGCCGCCGCCCCCAATCCCGACACCGCGATGCGCCGACTTGCGCCTCCAACCGTTGCGACGAGCGCGGCCCACTTCTCCTGAGCGATGCCGGCCTACTTCTGGCGAGGCGCGCCAGTCCCTCGCCAGTCGTTGTCTTCGTGAACCAGCAGTGGCACTCCTCCCCGTTGATTTTCCAATTGTTGCGCATGAAGCTCTGCCTGTGCTCGTACCGGGTTGTCAGTTCGCCCGTGGGCGTGACGGTGTTCCAAGGGAAACACCGCAGGAGCCCCAATGGGTCGATGCCGCTAGTCGGCGCGTTCGTTGCGTACGAGTACAAATGAAGGATTGAGGGAGTCGCCGCGAGAAGCTCAACCACGTTTGACGGAACGGCGAGGTCGGGAGAAGG